>JAUWRQ010000184.1 GCA_030610515.1 Candidatus Eiseniibacteriota bacterium
AAAACCCGGGCCCGACGATGAAGATCGACCATCAGCTCGATAAAGCGAACAAGTACCTCTCGCACTCGGCCGTCGGAAGCCCGGACATGCTGAATGTCTACAACGGCAATGTCGTGCTTGACGGTCGGGGCGAGGCGACGGTGGAGCTTCCCGAGTGGTTCGATGCCGTGAACCGCGACTTCCGCTATCAGCTGACGTGCGTCGGCGGGTTCGCGCCCGTGTATGTAGCGGAGGAGATCGTCGGCAACAGCTTCCGCATTGCGGGAGGCGAGCCGGGGATGAAGGTCTCGTGGATGGTCGCGGGTGTCCGGCAGGATGCGTACGCCGAGGCGAACAGGGTCGCCGTCGAGGAGCAGAAGACCGGATGGGAGTCCGGACGCTACATGCATCCGGAGCTCTACGGCGCTCCGAAGACGCAGGGGCTCTCGTACCACGAGGCGACGGAACAGGCGCAGGCGATGCGCGTAGCGAAGAACGCGGAGCAGAAGCAGAAGCGCGCGGACGATAGGGCCGCGGCGCAGGATAGGGCCAACGCGGGGAAACGCTGGTGGCGGTCGAAGTAGGCGACCCTCCGCGGTAGACATCGCGCTGCGGAGAAATACTAGGAAGAGCGACTCGAGTAGTGATGCGGGCGGGGGCATTCGTGCTCCCGCCCGCTTTCTCGGGGTGCGTGAATGGGCGGAAGAGAGCCGCCGTCCGAGAGCGGCCTGCGGCCCCGGGGCTTTGGTCTTGACTGGCGACGAAGCCGGGCTGTAGCCTCACGGTGCCGCCAGCGGGGCGGAACCCCACGGTGGCCCCGACGGGCGTCAGCCTCATGGTGCCGCTCGCAGGGTGAGACCTCACTGCGCCCCACGGCTCAAACAGCTAGGTCGGGAACGATGAAGAATGCGACGGGATCCAGGAGAGCGGAGCGGCTCAACCAGCTGCCTCCGTATCTCTGTGTCGAGATGGACCGCGCGAAGAACGAGCTTCGCGCGTCCGGCGCAGACGTGGTCGACTTGGGCATAGGGGACCCGGACCTCCCGACGTTCCCCGAGATCGTGGAGGCTCTTCGCGAGGCGGTCGGAGACCCATCCACTCACCGCTATCCGTGCCAGCGAGGCGACCTCGAGCTGCGCCGCGAGATAGCCCGGTGGTTTCACGCGCACTACGGAGTCGAGCTCGATCCCGAACGGGAAGTACTGGTCGTCATCGGCACGAAGGAGGGTTTGGGCCACCTGCCGACCGCCATCCTGAACCCCGGGCGCTCGGCGCTTGTTCCCGACCCCGGCTACCCGGTCTATCAAGCGGCCTCGTGGCTCGCGGGGGGAGAGGTGGCGCACGTCCGTCTGGAACCGGAGTTGGGTTTCCGGCCGGACCTCGACCGCCTCTCGAAGCGGGCGCTCGATGACGCGGAGCTCATGTTCCTGAACTACCCGAACAACCCGACCGGCGCCTCGGCTGACCCCGAGCTCTTCCAGCTCGCCCTGAACCTCGCGCGCGAGCACGACTTCGTCGTCGTGAACGACGCGGCGTACGCGGAGATCGTCTACGATGGTCCGCGCATTTCGCTCATGCAGTCGGGAGCGGCGAGAGAGTTCGCAATAGAGTTCCACTCGTTCTCCAAGACGTACAACATGACGGGCTGGCGAGTCGGATTCGCCGTCGGGAACGCCGACGTGCTGGACGCGCTGGCGCAGGTCAAGGACAACATCGACTCCTGCGTCTTCACGGCGATCCAGCACGCCGCGCAGACCGCGCTCAGGCTTCCCGATGAGCGCGTCCGCGAGCAGCTCGAGGTGTACAGGCGCAGGCGAGACGTACTGGTTGATGGTCTCTGGAAGGCCGGCTGGCAGGTTCCGAGGCCGCACGCGACGTTCTACGTCTGGGCGCGCGTTCCCGAGGGCGGCGGGGACTCCAGCTCGTTCGCCCGCAAGGTCCTTCGCGAGGCGCACGTCGTCGTGACGCCGGGCATCGGGTTTGGGCCCTCGGGCGAGGGTTACGTCCGGATGGCCCTGACGGCTCCCGAGGACCAGATAGTCGAGGCAGTTGCCAGGATTTCCCGAATACTGTAGGGTTTGGGGTCTGGAACACGCGCTGCATCCGCCGTTGAACCGATGCGCGGGCAGTGGATGGGTGGACGCAGCAGGGGAGGCAGACGAATGGCCCAGTACAGGATCTCGCTCGAGAACATAAGGCTCTACGGGTATCACGGGGCATCGGAGAACGAGCGCGAACTCGGGCAGCGCTTCGAGATCGACGTCGAGATAGAGGCCGATCTCTCGGAGGCCGTAGCGTTGGACAGCATGTCGAAGACGGTCAACTACGAGAAGGTCTACAGGCTCGTCGAGAAGGAGGTCGTCGGCAAGAAGTACCACCTTCTCGAATCGATGGCCGACAGGATCGCCCGGGATGTGCTCGACCAGTTCGAAGCGACCGAAGTGCTCGTGAGAGTACGGAAGCCGAGCGTGCCGATAGCGGGCTCGATAGACCACGTCGAGGTCGAGGTCGTGCACTCGCGGTAGGAGGTGACGCAGCGATGACGAGAGCCTGGGTCGGAGTGGGCTCGAACGAGGGTGACAGACTCGGATACGTCAAACGGGGTCTCGGGCTCCTGCTTGCGGACCCGGGCATCGAGCTTGCGGTGCTCTCCTCGCTGTACGATGCTGAACCGTTCGGGGTGGAGGACCAGCCGCGGTTCCTGAACCTGGTCGCCGGTTTCGATGTCGACCTCGGGCCCGAGGAGTTCGCGGGTGCGCTCTTCGCGGCGGAGGACCGTTGCGGGCGCATCCGCCGCGAGCGATGGGGACCCAGGACGCTCGACCTCGACCTGCTCGCGTTCGGCGACCTGCTGATGACGAGCGACGTGCTGACCGTGCCGCATCCCGGGATAGCGGAGAGGGCGTTTGTGCTGGTCCCGTTCGCCGAGGTGGCCCCGGACTTCAGAGTGCCGGGGACAGGTGGCACTGTCTCGGAGCTTCTGGCTCGTGTCGGAGGCGGGTCGGACCTGGTGAAGCGGATCGGCGACCCACCGACTCCCGACACCGACCTGTAGGTGGAGGAGAGCCTTGGCGAGCAAGAACTACGTGGCCATCGAGGGTGTCATCGGCGTCGGGAAGACGACGCTCGCCTCGTTGCTCTCGAAGAAATGGGGAGCGCACCTCAAGCTCGAGGTGGTCGAGGAGAACCCGTTCCTCGCACAGTTCTACGCCGACATGCGTGGGTACGCGTTCCAAACGCAGCTCTTCTTCCTGCTCTCACGGCACAAACAGCAGAGTGAGCTCAAGCAGTTCGACCTGTTCATGGAGAGGGTCGTCTCCGACTACGTGTTCGCCAAGGACAGGATATTCGCCAACATAACCCTCGACGACAACGAGCTGGCGCTCTACAAACGGCTCGCCGACCTCCTGGAACGAGACGTGCCCAAACCGGACATCGTGGTCTACCTGCAGGCCTCCGTCGACACGCTGATGGACCGCATCAGGAAACGCGGGCGCGAGTTCGAGCGGGACATGTCGCGCGAGTACATCGAGACGCTGAACGAGGCCTACAACTACTTCTTCTTCCACTACTCGGACACACCGCTCATCGTCGTGAACACGAACGATCTCAACTTCGTCGAGAATACGGCGGACCTCGAAGAGCTGGCGAACGAGATCGAAGAGCACGACAAGGGCACGGCGTATTACGTGCCGCTGGGGACACGGACCTGACGTCCGGGCCGGGCGCGCCGCGCCTTGGTCTCGGCCGGGATCTGTGACCGACGTCGCGGACGGCGCGACGGTGGCGGCCTTCCGGAGATCCCATGACACGCAAACAGGTCACGGCGCCGTCCATCACGGCGATGAAGGCCGCGGGCCAAAGAATCGCGGTGCTGACGGCCTATGACTGCATGACCGCAAAGCTCGTCGATGAGGCCGGTGTGGACATGATCCTCGTTGGCGACTCCGCCGCGATGGTCGTGCTCGGGTACGAGAACACGCTGCCGGTCACGCTCGACGCGATGATCATCCTGACTGCCGCCGTGTCG
>JAUWRQ010000127.1 GCA_030610515.1 Candidatus Eiseniibacteriota bacterium
AGACGGCCAGTTCACACCCGCGCTGAACAACAAGATCGTGTTCTCGCGCATCCTCGCGAGCTACGGCTGCACGGTCCCGGAGTACTACTGCCTGATCCGGGACGGAGAGATGTTCCAGATCGGCGACCGCTACCGGATGCGCTCTCCTTCCGACGTGGCCGAGGCATGTCTCTCGGGTGGGGAGTTCATCGTCAAGCCGTACACCGGAGGGGGCGGACTGCGCGTGACGGCGCTGTCCGCGCGCGACGGGAAGCTCCTCATGAACTGGAAGGAGCGTTCCAAGGACGAGGTGACGGCCTTCCTGGCACAGCTCTCGGACGGCGTGGTCTCCCAGTTCATCCACCAGCATGAGTACGCATCGCGCATCTTCCCTCATTCGACCAACACGATCCGGATCCTGACCATGTGGGACTACGAGCTCGGCGAACCGTTCGTGCCGTTCGCCGGTCACCGCTTCGGGCGGGTGGCCTCCGTGCCGGTCGACAACTGCTCTCAGGGCGGCATCTCATGTCCGATCGACGTCCCGACGGGCGTGCTGGGCGTCGCGAGGGCGGGGCGCACCGACCGTGAGATGTCGGCGCACGAGACGCACCCCGACACGGGTGAGCAGATCACAGGGTTAGAGATCCCGCACTGGGAGTTCACCATTCGGAAGCTCGTCGAGATCTGCAGACAGATGGCCTACATCCCGTACGTCGGGTGGGACGTCGTGATAACGCAGGACGGCTTCGCGGTGACCGAGGGCAACAGCTGTCCCGATCTCGGACACCAGGCCTTCGGTCCGCTGCTCGAGGATCCGCGCGTGCACGCGTTCTACGAGAAGTTTCACGCGCTCTAGGCGGGCGCGGGCGAATCTGCAGAGGCGCCTGGGCGTCTCACCGACACGAAGAGGGGTAATTACGATGCGCGAACGGGAACGAATCGGTCTCAGAGGCGGCCTCACCTGGATCATCATCACGCTCGTGCTCGTCGCAGCGGCGGCGCACTCGTTCGCGCTTCTGCTGCCCGGCGCGGCCGCGTCCGAGGAGACCAGTCACCGTTCAGCCGACCGGGCCGCACCGGGTTCGTCCGGGAACGACGGCTATCGACTGCCCGACCAGACGCTGGTCGACATCATCGACGCCAGCAGGACGCCGTGGGGCAGCATCGGTCCGCGTCGTGAGTGGGCGGTTTTCCGCCATCGGCCCGGCTACCCGTCGATCGAGGAACTCGCGGAGCGCGAGCTCAGGCTTGCCGGGATGAGATTCAAGCCCGACCAGAACGCGCGCAGCAGGACGTGGTACGGAAACGGTCTCACGCTTCTCAGGGTTTCGGACGCTGAGACGTTCCCCGTGACCGGACTCCCCGATGGTCCCAGGATCGAGAACGCGACGTGGTCGCCGGACGGGAGCATGGTCGCATTCACCAATACCACACCGGCCGGTGTGGAACTCTGGGTCGTCGATGTCGGGGAGGCGGCCGCGCGGCGGCTGACCGGTCCCTTCGTGTCGATGACGGCCAACGTTCCGCCGAGATGGCTCTACGGAAGCGACGCCCTGGTCTGTTGCATGGTGCCCTCCGAACGCGGTCCGGAGCCCGCTCGCCCGGCCGCTCCGACCGGCCCGGTCGTTCAAGAGACGACGGGGGAGGCGGCGCCCGCCCGGACGTATCAGGATCTGCTCCGCGATTCCTATGATGAGGGCCTCTTCGAGTACTACATGACGTCGCAGCTCTCGGTCGTCTCGCTCGACGGGACGGTCACGCCGCTGCGCGAGCCCTCGCTCATCTGGGACGTCGACCCGTCGCCGGACGGGAGCCTGTTGCTCGTGAGCAGGTTGCACCGTCCTTTTTCGTATCTCGTGACGTCCCCCCGGTTCCCGACGCTGGTCGAGGTCTGGGATCTCCACGGCAACGTCGTACACGAGGTCGCCGATCTGCCTCTGCGCGAGAACATACCGATCACCAGAGGGAGCGTCGCAGAGGGCCCACGGTCCATCGTGTGGCGCGCGGACGCTCCGTCGACGCTGTGCTGGGTGGAGGCCCTCGACGGCGGCGACGCCGGAGCGGATGCCGACGTTCGAGACCAGGTATACCTTCTGGAGTCCCCGTTCGACGGGGACCCGGTGCGCTGGTTTACGACCGAGCTGCGCTTCTACGAGATCCGCTGGGCTCACGACGGTCTCGCGCTCTCCTACGAGTGGTGGTGGCCGACCCGGACGAACCGCTGCTGGAAGGTCGCGCCCGGAGAACCGGAAAGGACCCCCGCGCTTCTCATCGATCACGTGTGGGAGGATCGTTACTCGGATCCGGGCGAGCCGGCGACCGCGTGGAACGGCTACGGGCGCAGGGTGCTCCAGACGGCCGACGACGCCCACACGATCTTCATGATAGGGGACGGGGCATCGCCCCAGGGCAACCGCCCATTCCTGGACGCGTTCGACACGCACCACGGGCAGACGCATCGCCTTTTCCGGTCTGAGGCCCCGCACTACGAAACGCCGGTCGCGCTGCTCAACAAGGAGGCTCGCCACGTAATCACCAGGAGGGAGTCGGTGACCGATGTCCCTGACTTTTTCGTGCGCGACCTCTCGGACGGGAGCACCCGGCGTCTTACCTCCTTCCCGCATCCGACGCCGCAGCTTCTGGGGTTTCAGAAAGAGCTCATCCGCTACAAGCGCGCGGACGGCATCGACCTGACGGGAACGCTCTACCTTCCTCCCGGATACACGCCCGACGACGGACCGCTCCCGATGGTCATGTGGGCCTACCCGCGCAGCTTCAAGCGCGCGGACGCAGCAGGACAGATCGACGACTCACCCTATCGCTTCGACTGGATAGGCTGGTGGTCGCCGCTCTTGTGGCTCACTCAGGGCTACTCGGTTCTCGACGGTCCCACGATGCCGATCATAGGCGAGGGGGACGAGGAGCCCAACGACACGTACATCGAGCAGCTGGTGCTGAGCGCCGAGGCTGCCGTGGACGAGGTCGTGCGCAGAGGCGTCGCCGACCGGGACAGGATCGCGATAGGGGGTCACTCCTATGGAGCGTTCATGACGGCGAACCTCCTGGCGCACTCAGACCTTTTCGCAGCTGGTCTGGCGCGGACGGGCGCCTACAATCGCACACTCACGCCCTTCGGCTTCCAGTCGGAGGAGCGAACGCTCTGGGATGCGCCCGACGTGTACTTCGCGATGTCGCCGTTCATGCACGCCGACAAGATCAGCGAGCCGCTTCTCATGGTGCACGGTGACGCGGACAGCAACGCGGGCACCTTCCCGATGCAGAGCGAACGGCTGTACAGCGCCATCAAGGGCCTCGGCGGCACGGCAAGGCTCGTCATGCTGCCGCACGAGAGCCACAGCTACCGCGCGCGCGAGTCGCTCCTGCATCTTCTCTGGGAGACGGGGCAGTGGCTCGACCGCTACGTGAAGAACCGCGAGGTGGACGCGGAGGCGCCCTGAAAGCCGATTCTGAAAGGACTTAAGACGATGAGGTGTATCATGAGAAAGGCTGCCGTCTGTCTCACAGCCGCGGCCGCGGTGCTCGCCGCTCTCGCGGCGTCGTCCTGTGCCTCGGTTGAAAGCGGGGAGGACGCGAGCGCCGGCTCCGCCGAGCGTGGAGGAAGCGCCGCGCACGTTGCGCGGAACGTGGAAGGTGATGTCATGGATCTCACGTCGGGGAACGCGGCGTTCGCCTTCGACCTGTACGACGAGCTCAGGACTCGCTCCGGGAACCTCTTCTTCTCGCCCCAGAGTATCTCGACTGCGCTCGCCATGACCTACGTCGGGGCGAGGGGCCGCACCGAGGAGGAGATGGCCTCCGCTCTCAGGTTGCCCTCGCTTGGGGCGGCGGAGTCCACGGCCGGCCGGTCTTCTCCCGAGTACCGCAGCAGGCTGGCGAGGTCCTTCGGTTCGCTCTCGGAGTTGCAGGCATCTGACACGTCCTCCGGAGGCTACGTCCTGGCGGAGGCGAACGCGCTGTGGGGTCAGGAGGGATATCCCTTCCTCGATCCGTTCCTCGAGCTCAACCGGGACGGATTCCGTGCCGGACTCTCGCGGCTCGATTTCGCGGGGGACACGGAGGGCGCCAGGAACACGATCAACACGTGGGTCGAGGAGAAGACCCACGGGAAGATCGAGGACCTGATCCGCCCCGGCGACCTCGATCCCCTGGTGCGCATCGTTCTTACGAACGCCATCTACTTCAAGGGGCGGTGGTCCGAGCAGTTCGACCCCGATGCGACTCGCGATGCCGCGTTCCACAGAGAGCCCGGCAACGCGGAGATGGACGTCGAAGTCCCGATGATGTCGCGGAAGGGCGAGTACGCGTTCGCGCGCATAGAGGGAGCCGGCTTGACGATCGCCGAGCTGCCCTACGAAGGTGGCCGCGCCTCGATGCTGGTGCTCCTGCCCGACGAGGGCGTCCCCGGCGGGCTGAAGGCGCTCGAGGAGAGGCTGTCCCCGGAAGCCCTTGACGCGTGGGTCTCCACGCTCGCGAAGAGGGAGATTCTTGTCACGCTTCCCCGGTTCAGCATGACGTGGGGGACGGCGAACATCATTCCGGAGCTCGAGGCGCTGGGCATGATCGCTCTCTTCTCTGGCGGCGCGGATCTCTCTGGCATCGACGGGACGCAAGATCTCTACGTCAGCCGCGTGCTTCACAAGGCGTTCGTCGACGTCAACGAGGAAGGCACGGAGGCTGCTGCCGCGACCGCGGTCATCGGCCGGCTGAAGGCGGTCATGCCGCTCCAGTTCCGCGTCGACCGTCCGTTCCTGTTCCTGATTAGGGACACTGACTCCGGAGCCATACTCTTCATGGGGCGCGTCACGGACCCGACGGCATGACCTTTCTGAAGCGCACGAGACGCAGGATCACGAGGTCGGACGCATTCATCGGCGCTCTGGCGGCCGTGACCCGCGCGTTCATTCTCGTGTACGCGAAGACGCTGCGCGTGCGCATGGACTCTCATCCGGAACACGACGCGCTCGAGCCGTCGAAGATCCTCTACGGCTTCTGGCACGGGAGGCAGTTCCTGCTCGTTCCCGCGTTCCGCGGGAGCGGGATCGCCATCATGACTGATCTGTCGTGGGCGGGCGAAATCCAGACCAGGGTCCTTGAGAGACTTGGCTACGTGGCCGTGCGCGGTTCCAGCAGGCGGCGGCCGGCGCGGGC
>JAUWRQ010000284.1 GCA_030610515.1 Candidatus Eiseniibacteriota bacterium
TCGGACGGTCGCCGCTCGGTCAGTGATTCCTCAGCGACGAGCTTGCTGCGGCCGTACGGGTCCGAAGGGGAGAGTGTGTGGTCCTCGTCTATAGGGAAGTAGCAGGGCTTAACACTCCCTCTTCCGAAGACGAACCCGAGCACGGACTCGCTCGACACGTTGACGAGACGCCTGACGCCGGCGGCGAAGGCGACCTCGGCAACTCTACGCGTTCCCACGATGTTCGTTACGTAGACGTCCTCGGCGGTCCGGAACGTGAGTCCCGGGATCGCCGCAGCGTGAACCACGGCGTTCACTCCACCCATGGCGGCTCCGATCGAGTCGACGTCGAGGATGTCTCCGGCGACGTGTTCGGACAGGTCTTCGGGAGGATCGTTCCTGTCGAAGTTTACGACCTCGTGGTTCCGGGATAGGAGTCGGACGACTCTTCGCCCCACGAGTCCGCTTCCGCCGGTGACCAATATGCGCATGTCATCTCCTGCCGGTTCGTGGGCAAGAACGCCGGTGGTCCGCTTCTCTGTCCGAATCGTACCAGCCCGGCTCTGCCCGGGGCAATCACCGCGGTGCGGGCTGTGCTTCGAGCTTCTCTCGTCTACGAAAGTATGCTAGCATAGATTGGTAATGGGTACTTCACTTCATCGGCGCCTAGGGCGCACTCGGCCCAGAAGAGGAGGTACAAATGAGGCTCACAGCTATCGTCCTCATTCTCGCGATCTGCGCCGTGCCTGTCTCCGCCGCTCTCATAATCACTGAGGTAATGCAGAATCCCGATGCCGTCTACGACGCGGACGGGGAGTGGTTCGAGGTCTACAACACAGGGCCGGACGCGGTCGACATGTTCAACTACCGCATCTTCGACATCGATTTCGACGACTTCAGCGTGACCGAACACATCGTCGTGCCGGTCGGCGGCTTCGTCATCTTCGGCAGGAACGCGAACCCGGGCGAGAACGGCGGCGTCACGGTCGACTACGAGTGGAGCAACTTCATCCTCGCCAACGGCGATGACGAGATCGTCATCTACGATGAACTGAATCAACTGATCGACCAGATTATGTACGACGGCGGACCCAACTGGCCCGATCCGAACGGCGCATCGATGTTCTACGACTGGGGCGGTGACAACAACGCGGGGGCGTACTGGCACGTGGAAGCGCAGCACACGTTCGGCCTCGGCGATTTCGGAACGCCCGGCTACGACCCGAGGATGCCCTCGGGCGTCGACGGCGAAACCTGGTCATCCATCAAGGCGCTGTACAGGAACGCTTCCTGAGTCGCCCCGACGCGGGCGTTGAGGAACTGCGGGCGCCTACTCGCCGATCATCTGGACGACGATCTCCCTGGTCCTGCCGCGCTCGTCGAAATCGAGCAGAACGACCTGCTGCCACGTTCCGAGCACAAGCTCTCTGCCGACGAATGGGACCGACAAGCTCGGCCCCAGCATCGCGGCCCTGACGTGGCTGTGCCCGTTGTGGTCGCCCCACCGAAGGTGGTGCCGCCAGTCCCGGTCGCTCGGTGCGATCTCCTCGAAGACGTCCCTGAGGTCGCTGACGGCGCCCGGCTCGTATTCGATGGTGGTGATCCCGGCGGTCGAGCCCCCGATGAAGAGCGTCGCCACTCCATCCAGGAGCCCGCCGTCCCTCACGGCCGCGGCGAGGTCCACGGTCAGGTAGACGGTGTACCCCTCCCCCCCGGTCCAACAACTGAGTGTTGCACTGACAACCCGCAACCCTTGAGCCCACCCCAGACCCTGCCGGTTTAACCACCACCCACCCAAAAGCCTACAAACCCCCTGGACGGCTGTCGAGGGCGGCGGGGCGTCTAAGGATGCTGAATCCCCTTCGGGAAAATGCTATCCTCTACTTCGCTGACTCAAGGGGGTGGCCGGCGATGAGCTACGACAACAGCGCGCAGTTCTACGACAGCTTCGACTCGAAGAGCAACCTTCAATTCTATCTCGACCTGGTGCGGGAGGTGGACGGCAAGGTGCTCGAGCTTGGCGTCGGCACCGGACGCGTGCTCCTCGAGATAGCCCGGTCGGGGCGGGACGTCGTCGGCGTCGACAACTCCGTCGCCATGCTTCGCGAGGGCAAGCGCAAGCGGCGAGAGCTCTACCCAGGCGTGAGTGGAAGGTGCCGGCTCGTCCTGGCGGACATGCTCTCTCTCGACCTCGGCGAGCGGTTCGGCGTCGTCTACTCAGCCTCCGGCGGCGTGCAGGGGGGGAGCGTCGACGACCTCCGCGGGATCTTCCACTCCGCCGCGCGGCACCTGGACGAGAAAGGCCTCTTCGCGTTCGATGTTGCTTCGCCCAAATCCCTCAGGCAGACGAGGGCGTTCCCTCCGGAGCGACGAGAGCTTGCTGGGGGCCGCATCGTCATCCGGTTTGTTGCGCAGACCTACGACGAGGGCACAGACACGGTGTCATATGACCTCATCTTCAAGGAACACATCCCCGGACGGACGTCCACTGTGACCGTGACCGAGAGCGGTGATGCAGCCGTCGTGACGCGCGAGGCCATAGAGGACGCGCTCGACTACGCGGAGCTCGACGTACGCGGGCTGTACGGTGACTTCGAACGCGGCGAGTACGACGAAGAGAGCGCCAACATCGTTGTGGTTGCCGCGCACCGCGGGAGCTAGTGAATCCGATGTCCCACGGAGCCACGTGCAGATTTGGATGGAGACCCGAGATGAGAAGTAGCGCGTTCCGCCTGATCCTGATGTCGCTCGCCATCGCGGCCGGCACCGCCGCGAGCGCCCAGATTCCAACGACCATCGAAGAACGAAGCGATCTCGAGGACCGGATCGGCACGCTCAGGCTCGATGGCGGCTACGGGGACGCCGCCGTTCTCGCGCGCGAGCTCCTGGAGCTCGTACGCACCGACTCCCTTGCGCAGGCGTTCGAGATCGAGGACGCAGAGCGCCTGCTCGAGACGCTCGAGTTCGCAGCGGGCCTTTCGGATGACAGAAGCGCCGCCCTCTCCACGGCGGACA
>JAUWRQ010000147.1 GCA_030610515.1 Candidatus Eiseniibacteriota bacterium
AGAAGCTCGGGGTCGCGCTCGTAGACTTCAACAAGGCCGAGAGGCGCGAGCGCGCCTGGAAGTACGGATCGCTGGGCGTGCCTGCGATCCTCGAGGATGCCGATCTCTACGTCAACGTGCCGAAGCTCAAGACGCACGGCTACACGACGGTCACGCTTTCGATCAAGAACCACAAGGGGATGCTCACTCAGGAAGACAAGAAGCTCGACCACCATCTGGGACTGCACGAGCCCCTGGTGGAGCAGGCGAAGCTCAGGCCTGCGGACCTCGTCGTCCTGGACGGGATCGTCGGAGTGGAAGGAGACGGTCCGCTCAACGGGAGACCCGTCAAGGCAGGCGTGTTTGCGATGAGCACGAACATGCTCGAACTGGACGCGGCGGCCGCGCGACTGGCGGGTTTCGATCCCCGCGATATCAAGCACCTCTCGATCGCCGAGTCCGAGGGACTGGGCACGCTCGACCCTGAGCTCATCGGAGACGCTCCCAGCAGACCCTTCGACCCGGCGAACGAGGAGTACGGTCGCGTGATGAACATCTACTCGTGGCGCGACTGCACGGCGTGCTCGATGTGCATAGACTCGTTCAGCGCCGGAGTGAAGCTGGCCGCGCGCGACCCCAGATACTGGTTCACGCTCGTCCCGAAGCTCGCCTTCTGGGGGCTCTTCGGGAAGCTCCACATCATACAGGGACGCGAGGCGAAGCTGCCCACCGTGCCGGGGCGCGTCATCTGTCTGGGCCGCTGCACGGCCGACCTCGCCAGGAAAGAGGGACTCGTCCATCTGCCGGGCTGTCCTCCGAGCGCGCGCGACGTTGCTGAGTCGCTCCGGAAGAAGCTATGAACGAATTCGGTCCGGCGGGGCGTTCCCGAATCGCGCCGCCGGGAGAAAGGCTTTCACGCGGGACCACTCAAGGAGAAGGCCGGACATGCCGGCAGTCACGAGCGACACGGGACTTGGCACCACGTACGAACGGGTGGCCGTCGCCCGGCTTCTCGAGAAGCTGGCCGACCGCTACGACGTCGGAAGCGTTCTCGAGGGCCCGACGGACGGCATCACGGGCATCAGGGGCCTGAACAGCGTCCCTCTGGCGCAGGCGGGCGCCGCAGTGGAGCTCCTGCTGGGCGACGCGGACGAGGTGGAGCTGGCCCGGCACGCCTGGGACACGCTCGGACTGGGTGAGAGGCTGACCGTCCGCCAGTGCGCGGACTACCGGCTCGGGGTGCCCCCACGCTCATACGATCTCGTGTGGAATTTCAACTCGCTGCCGCAGGTGCCCGAGCCTTCGCGCCTCGTCTCCGAGATGTGCGAGGCCAGCCGGGACCTCGTTCTCGTCTTCACCTCGAACACATGGAACTACGGGTTCCCCGTTCACAGGCTGCACCATCGCGCGGCGGGCGAGGATTGGAGCCACGGGAACATAGCGATGATGAACACGAGGAAGATCGAGGGAGCGCTCGACGCGGGCGGCTTCCGCATCATCGAGAGACTCCTGGTCGACGTCCCGTGGTGGCCGGACATAGACTCGCCCATCGAGGAAGTGGCGGCCACGTTCCTGCCGTTCCTCAAGGGTCTGAAGAGTGCTTCGAAACGACTCGAGCGCTACACCTGGACCGTCGACACGCTGCCGTACTTCGACCGTGACAGGCGCGCCGCGCTCGAGGCCGAACTCGGACGTCACTTCCTCATCGAGAACGCCAGGTTCTTCCCGTTGAAGATCTTCTTCGCTCACCATCGCGGCGTGCTCGCCCGAAGGAAGGAGGACTCGTGAGCCGCGGTGCCAGGATCGCGCTGACCTTCGTGGCGGGGCTTCTCCTCCTCGTTCTCGCCCTGTGGGGCGTCGACGTGAGCGAGGTGCGCGGCCACATCGCCCGGGCCGACGTCCGGCTGCTCGCCGCGGGCGCCGCGCTCTATCTCGTCTCCTACTTCGTCCGAAGCCTGAGGTGGAGACTGATCCTGCGGCCCGTGACCCGCATCTCCGTGCCCCAGGCCTACTCGATGCTCATGGCGGGGTACTTCCTGAACTACGTCATCCCAGTGCGCGCCGGGGAAGTGGCCAAGTCGTTCTTCCTGCGACGGCTCAAGGGGATTCCCATCGCGACGAGCCTGCCCACGGTCTTCGTGGACAAACTCCTCGAGATGGTCTCGATCGTGTTCGTCGTCCTCATGGTTCCCATCCTCTCGATCGATCTCGGAGGAACCCTGACGGCACTCGTCTACGTGCTGCTCGGTCTCTTCCTCGTCGCCCTCGCTCTGCTCGTGCTCGCCTATCGCAAGGAGGAGGCGACGACGCGCCTCCTGTGCGCTCTTTTCTCGTGGCTCCCGCGCCGCGCGTACGAGCGGCTGTCCGAGTGGACCAGGCTCTTCGTACGAGGAATGGGCGTGGCCAGGCAGAGCGCCAGGTCGCTTCTTCCTCTTCTCACCCTCACCGCGGTGGCCGTTCTCATAGACGCCGGGTACTTCCTCCTCATGTTTCGGGCATTCTCGGTAGATGTCGGTTTCACGACGGTCCTTTTCGGGTATACTCTGCTCACGCTCTCGTACATCCTGCCGACACCACCGGCGCAGATCGGCTATAACGAGCTCGTCATAGGACTCATCTTCGCCGGCGGGCTGGCGGGAGCACACGTGGCGAGGGATCAGGTGATGGCCGTGGTCGTCGTGGCACACGCCATAACGGGGCTCCTGATCACCGGCGTCGGGCTCTGGGGGTTCTGGGCCATGGGCATCCGCGTCACCGAGAGCTTCCGGGCTGCGGGCGCGGGGAGCGCCGCAGGGAAGGAAGCTCCCGGAACTCGCGGGTCTCTTGAAGGGTCCGATCAAGGAGATGCACGGTGAGCGGAAAGGTCCTTGTCACCGGAGTCGCCGGATTCATCGGGTCGCACCTGGCCCGCCGCCTCGTCGGACGCGGGACGGAGGTTCTCGGAGTTGACTCGTTCACGGACTACTACCCTCGTGAGCAGAAGGAGGCCAATCTCCGCGGACTTCGAGGCGAGGCGCTCTTCGACCTCGTCGAGGCCGACCTTGCGACCGCGGACCTGGGGCCGATCCTCGAGGGAGTCGGCTCCGTCTGTCACCTGGCGGCGCAGGCCGGTGTGAGAGCCAGCTGGGGGGAGAGCTTCTCCATCTATCTGGACTGCAACGTCCTGCCGACGCAGCGCCTGCTCGAGGCGGTCAAGGAGACGGAGCTCGGGCGGTTCGTCTACGCCTCGTCCTCCTCGGTCTACGGCGAGACCCGCGACCTGCCGATGCGCGAGGACGGACGCACGTGTCCCGTGTCGCCCTACGGCGTGACCAAGCTCGCGGCCGAACACCTGGCGGTCCTGTACCATCGAAACTACGGAGTCCCGACCGTGTCGCTGCGCTACTTCACCGTCTACGGGCCCGGGCAGCGCCCCGACATGGCTTTCCACCGCTTCATACGCGCCGCCCTTTCCGGAACGCCCATAACCGTCTACGGCAACGGCGAGCAGACGCGCGATTTCACGTTCGTGGAGGACATCGTGGAGGGCACGATCAGGGCCCTTGACGGCGGGCCTCCGGGAGAAGTGCTCAACGTCGGCGGCGGCAGCCGTGTCACCCTTAACGAGGCCATCTCCGCGATAGAAGAGGAGGTGGGAAGGCCGATCGACCGACGCTACGAGGAGACGGCCCGCGGGGACGTCACGGACACGCTGGCCGACACCTCGAAGGTGCAGAGCGAACTCGGCTTCCGCCCGCAGACACCCTTGAGAGAAGGCCTGCGCAGGGAATGCGAGTGGATGAGGAACCTCATCGGGTAGCGCGACATGAACCTGAAGTGCGAGTGGATGAGAAACCCCGTCGGGTAACGCGGCAATGGCCGGACATGGGAAGGACGCTCGAAGGCATGACCATCTCTATCGTGGTGCCCCTCTACAACGAAGAAGAGAGCCTGAAACCCCTGTACGACTCGGTGGCCTCGGGCGTCGCGCAGATCGGCGGCGACTGGGAGATCATCTTCGTCAATGACGGCAGCACCGACTCGTCGCTCCCGGTCCTCCGCGAACTCCACGAGAGCCACGACAACGTCACGGTCCTCTCGCTCGGGCGCAATCTCGGTAAGTCCGCAGCGCTCGCGGTGGGTTTCGCCGAGGCCCGCGGCGACTTCGTGATCACGATGGACGCGGACCTCCAGGACGACCCCTCCGAGATCCCGCGGCTGCTCGAGAAGCTCGGCGAGGGATTCGACCTCGTCTCGGGGTGGAAGAAGGAGCGCAAGGACCCCCTCTCGAAGAGACTCCCCTCGAAGCTCTTCAACTGGGTCACCGGCCGGATGTCGGGCGTTCGCCTCCACGACATGAACTGCGGGCTCAAGGCCTACAGGCTCGAGGTGGTCCGGAACATCAAGGTCTACGGCGAGCTTCACCGCTACACGCCGGTGCTTGCCCACTTCGCGGGATTCAAGGTGACGGAGCTTCCGGTGACGCACCACGCGCGTCCCTTCGGGAGGTCGAAGTTCGGGCCGGAGCGATTCGCCCGGGGCCTCTTCGACCTCGTGACCATCCTCTTCCTCCGACGATACGTCACCAGGCCGCTCCACCTCTTCGGAATGGTCGGGGGCGTCCTCTTCGGCGGCGGCTTTGCGATCGGCGTCTACCTCACAGTCGTCAAGATCATGGGTGAATCGATAGGGCGCAGGCCGCTCCTCACTCTCAGCATCCTCCTCATGGTCATCGGAGTTCAGATCGTCTCGGTCGGACTCGTGGCGGAGATGCTCGCGAGCATG
>JAUWRQ010000206.1 GCA_030610515.1 Candidatus Eiseniibacteriota bacterium
AGAGAGATCGGCGAAACGGGGCACGACGGAGGTCTCGCCTCCAAAGTGTTCCTCGAGGAGTACCCGATGTCGGGTAGGCCGTCGATGGTGCTGAACGGCCACGTGCACGCGATGTGGGGCGTGTACGATCTCGCCGCCGTGACGGGCGACCCGGCGGCCCGCGCGCTCTTCGACCGGTGTGTGGACGGCCTCGAGTTCGTGCTGGACCGCTACGATACGGGGTGGTGGTCGCGATACGACCTCGATGACCAGTGGAAGGGCCGGAACCCGGCGAGCTCCCAGTACCACCTCATCCACACGAGACAGCTCCGGGCGCTCCACCGCATGACCGAGCGTCCCGCCTTCGGCGAAACCGCTGCAAGGTGGGAGTCCTACGCCAAGAGCCGCTGGAACTCAACTAGGGCGTTCTGGCAGAAGGTGAGCTTCAAGCTCCGGAACCCCGATTCCGTTCTCGTCAGGATGCCCGGCCTGTCCTAAAGGGCCATGCTCTGGCCGCGGGCACGGACGTGACGGACGACGTCGCCACAACGATTGGTCTGCCCGGCAGATGCGATCGTGACAAAGGTCGAGCTGAAGAGGGGGGAGTGAGTCGTGACCGAGCGACGTTTGCTCTCGCAGTACTACGAGTCATTCCATCGAGAACGCGGGAAGAGAGGAACGGTCCCTCTGCCTGAGCGTATCGAGTGGATTGTGAGAGGTGTGGGTCGCGGGAGACGAGTAGTGGATCTGGGCTGTCGGATGGGCGATCTGACGGCTCGTTTCGTTGAGGGCAACGAGGTGGTCGGCGTCGACGTAGACGAGAGGGCGCTTGGCGTGTGCCGGGACCGATTGGGAATACGCACGGTCACACACGACCTGAGTTGCACACTGCCCTTTCCGGACTCCGAGTTCGACGTGGCAGTATTGAGTGAGGTGCTTGAGCACCTCCCGTATCCTGAGCTGACACTGGGCGAGATCAGTCGGATTCTCCGTCCCGGTGGAGTGCTCATCGGCTCTGTTCCTAACGGCGCGCGGTTGCGCAACCGGCTGTCGTTCCTGATGACAGGAGTAGTCGAGCAGGACCCGACCCATCTCTGGCACTACGGTCCAGCGTCGCTGAGGCAGAAGCTCGAGACCGGATTCTCCCAAGTGGAGACTCGGCTCGTCGGTGGCCGGTTCCGGTCTCTCATGCCTCGGATGATGGCCAAGTACTTGCTCTTCCTCTGTGTGAAGAAAGCCTAGGACAGCCACCGTGGGGCCGCTCGCCAGCCGTATTGTCTCGCTCTCTGGCTCATGCTATGCTAGCGCTCTGTATTCGTAGCGCGCGTTTCTTTCACCGGCGGGCAGCGTGAACTCTGAGCCCCTCCTGTGGTCCTTCGTCATACTGGGCGCGGCCGCTATGGCCTCGTGGCTCCTGACCGTGCCCATGGCACGACTGGGCCTGAGCTTAGGGTTGGTCGACCTGCCGAGCTCAAGGCGCACGCGGGCCCGTCCCATCCCGACCACGGGTGGGATCGTCATCTTCTTCACTCTCGCAGCTTCTCTCGTTCTCTCGCTCAGGTTCTACGGATACGAATCCCCCGAGGTAGCCACGAAGCTCTCGGCGCTGCTCCTGGGCGGCACGGCCATCGTCATCCTGGGGATGATCGACGACCGGGTGAACCTCCGGCCGAGGGTCAAACTCGTTGTACAGCTGGCCGTGGCCATCGCGGTCGTCTCGAGCGGAGTGACGGTGGACCGCGTCCGCTTTTTCTTCGGCCCCGCCTTCGAGCTCGGGTACCTCGGCGCGCCGCTCTCGGTCCTGTGGCTCGTAGGATGCATGAACGCGGTCAATCTCGTCGACGGGCTGGACGGACTCGCGAGCGGCATCGTCGCCATCGGCGCGGTGGGGCTCTTCGCGGTCGGCGTCATGAACGACAACCCGCTGCTCTACATGACGGCCGCGGGGCTCCTGGGGAGCACGGTCGGGTTCCTCGCCCACAACTTCAGGGACGGCAACGTATACCTTGGCGACGCGGGGAGCATGGTGCTCGGCTTCTTCCTCGCCGGAGGGGCGATCGTCGGGGCCTACGCCGACGCGGCGAGCAACGCCGTCCTCGTCGCGGGCGCGTGCATGGCCGTCCCGATCTTCGACATGGCGACCACCATCATGAGGCGACAGCGGAGACACCGCGGCGTGATGACCCCCGACAGCTCGCACACCCACCACCGCCTTATCAGGTTCGGGCTGAGCCCTCGAATGGCCGTGATCGTGCTCTGGGGTGTGACCGTCTTCTTCGGCGGACAGGTCCTGGGGCTGATCACGAGCCAGGGCGTCGTCTACATGCTCGGGAGCTACGCCGTGGCTCTGGCCATCGGCCGAACTCTCCTGGGTCAGCACAGGAAGAACAAGAGGACGATTCGTAGCGATCTCATGGACGAGCTTCAGTTTCTCCTGGGGAGCAGGGGGACGGGGGAAGAGGAGGTCGAGATGACCCTCCGGGAGATCATGGTGGCCCAGATTCGCCGTGAGGCCCTCTATCGTCGGCTGACTCGAGAGGACTCCGCAGCGGCGGAGGCGGCCGCAGGCCAAGGAGAGCACCCCTCCGCGGCACACGGGGAGCTCGAAGGCGACAGGGCGCTGACCTCGTCGAGAACGGTCCGCCACTCCTCATCCAATCCTGATTGCCGCCGCCCCTGACCGGTGCTATCTTAGTAGTTTGGATTGCCTAGGCGCGGGGCCACGTTCGCGTGCCTCGTCCGGTGCGCATCCGGCACGTCTGGCGGCGCGCCCATTGCGATACCTACGTTCCGTCGCCGTGCGGCGCCGCAGATTCCTGCGGCGCCTAGTTCGAGCTGACGCGAAAGGAGAACACGATGCCACACAGGCAAGTCTATTTCTTCGGTGAGGGTCGTGCCGACGGCCGCGGGGAGATGAAGGACATCTTGGGCGGCAAGGGTGCGAATCTCGCCGAGATGACGAACCTCGGGATCCCGGTTCCGGCCGGGTTCACGATCTCGACTGAGGTCTGCACCCACTACAGGGACAGCGACAGCACGTTCCCGGACGAACTCGAGGAAGGCGTGGAAAACGCTATCGCCAGGGTGGAGGACGCGATGGGGATGAAGTTCGGCGATTCCGAAGATCCACTCCTCTTCTCCGTCAGGTCCGGCGCGCGGGTCTCGATGCCGGGCATGATGGACACTGTCCTGAACATCGGTCTCAACGAGACGACCGTGGAAGGACTCATCGCCAAGACCGGGGACGAGCGATTCGCGTACGACAGCTACCGTCGCCTGATCCAGATGTACGCGGACGTAGTGATGGGGCTCGAGCTCGACGAGTTCTCAGCGCTCCTGGACGCCAAGAAGAAGGAGAAGGGCGTCTGGCACGACCTCGAACTGGACGCGGCCGACCTCGCTGACCTGGCTTCCCAGTACAAGGCGAAGGTCCGTGAGCTCTCGGGGAAGGGCTTCCCAGACGACCCGCGCGAGCAGCTTTGGGGAGCGATACGCGCGGTCTTCGACTCCTGGGACATTCCGCGCGCCAAGAGCTACCGCAGGCTCAACGACATTCCCGAGGACTGGGGCACGGCCGTCAACGTTCAGGCCATGGTCTTCGGGAACATGGGCGATGCGAGCGCCACAGGTGTCGCGTTCACACGCGACCCCGCGACGGGCGAGAAGATCTTCTACGGCGAATACCTTCCGAACGCGCAGGGTGAGGACGTCGTTGCCGGCGTGAGAACGCCCCGTCCGATCAACCTCGCGCAGAAGAACGAGGGCGACGAGGAGTCGCTCGAGGAGTTCATGCCGGAGACC
>JAUWRQ010000239.1 GCA_030610515.1 Candidatus Eiseniibacteriota bacterium
CCTGATCGAGCGCGTTCAGCACCCGCACTACCGACCCCGCCTTCCGCACCAACCCCTGGAACTCGTCGCCCAGCGTAACGACGAAGCCCGCCGCGAGCTCGTCGCGCAGCCCGTCGTTCACTTGCTCGAGCGCTGACTCGAGCCGTCTCTGCACTTCGGCCCGATCCGGGAGGTCCCTGGACCCCCGGATATCACCGATGATGGCCGCGTACAACTCGGTGCTGGATTCCGTCCCTGTCATTCGATTCACCTCTTCCTCTTCCGACCAAGAGGAAGAACTTGGCCGTCACTAGCCAAGTAGCAATCACTTGGCCTATATCATGCAATATCATCCACTTGGTTAAAATAGGCGAAGCTCGCCGCCCTGTCAAGGACTAATCCCCAGGGGTATCAACGAGGAGGCCCCCAGCGGCCCGGCTCTCGATCTCAAGCGAGATATCGAGCGCCGGCGCCGAGTGCGTGATGGCCCCCACCGAGATGAAATCGGCCCCGAGCCCGGCCAGCTCCGGGAGTGTCGCCTCTGTGACGCCGCCGGAGAGCTCTATCTCGAGAGCGGCCGGGTTGGCGCGAGCCGTCGCGATCGCGGCCCGCATCTCCTCCACCGTCATGTTGTCGAGCATCACCCTGTCGACCCCGGCTTCGAGCGCCTCCGCGAGTTCAGCCTCGCCGGTCACCTCAACCTCGATCTTGAGGTCAGGGAATGCCTGCCGCACGCCCGCAACCGCGGACGCGATGCCTCCCGACGCCACGATGTGGTTGTCCTTTATAAGAGCCATGTCCCAGAGCCCCATCCGGTGGTTCATCCCCCCGCCCAACACCACTGCCTGCTTTTCGAGAGTGCGCATCCCCGGAGTCGTCTTCCGAGTATCAAGGAGTCTCGTCCCCGTCCCCTCGAGCTTCGCCACCAGTGCCGCGGTTGCCGTCGCCACACCGGAGAGATGCTGAAGGAAGTTGAGCGCGACGCGCTCCGCCGAGATGATGCCGCGCGTCTTCCCTCTCACCGTCGCTATTCGATCTCCGGTACTCACGCGCCCCCCGTCGCCGACGGCCACCTCCATCGCCACACCACCGTCCAGCTCGCGCCAGACGCGAAGAGCGACATCGAGACCCGCCACCACTCCCGGCGCCCTCGCGACAAGAACACCGCCGGACTCGTGGTCCTCGGAGATGATCGGGTCGGTGGTGACATCGCAACCCCCGGAGGGTTGTCCGGTACCGAGATCCTCCGCCAGCGCCATGCGTATCAGCTGCTCAGCGATCGCGTCGATCCTCATTTCCTCGATCCTCGTCTCTTCTTGCCGTCGATAACGCCGCCCTTCTTGTCGTCAGTGGCACCGCCCTTCTTCCCGTCAGTGGCGCCGCCCCTCTCCCGTCCTCGGCCCGCACCCGAGCGACCGCTCCGGCCGACGGCCCGACCCGCGAGCGGTTTCCCGTCCGCACCACCTCTCGTCCTCTTGGGCCTCCCCGCCACCGGAGTCGCCTCCCCTGCCCTCGCCGCCAGCGCCCCGGTCATCTTGAGTTCGTCGATGCGGTCCCTGAGCGAGGCCGCCTTCTCGAACTCCATCCTCGCGGCCGCGTTCATCATCTGCTCCTCGAGGAGCGCAATCATCGCGTCGTTGTCGAGCCCCGGCTCGAACGTGAGCATCTCCACGTCGTGCTCGAAGTCGGTCCTGGCATCCGCTACCGCCGTGGCCCGCATGATCTCGTCGCGCGACTTCACGATCGATGTCGGAGTGATGTCGAACTTCTCGTTGTACGCGACCTGGAGCCCGCGGCGGCGCTCCATCTCCGCGAGCGCGCGCTCCATCGAGCCCGTCATCTTGTCGGCGTAAAGGATGACCTTGCCGCCCAGGTTGCGCGCCGCGCGTCCGGCCGTCTGGATGAGCGCCGTGTCGGAGCGAAGGAACCCCTCCTTGTCCGCGTCAAGCACCGCAACAAGAGACACCTCGGGCAGATCCAGGCCCTCCCGGAGCAGGTTGATGCCGACCAGAACGTCGAACTCACCCAGCCGCAGCCCCCGGATGATCTCCACGCGACCCAGCGCATCGATGTCCGAGTGGAGGTAGCGCACCCTGACACCCAAGCCATGCAGATAGTCGGTCAGGTCCTCGGACATGCGCTTGGTGAGGGTCGTAACGAGCACCCTCTCCCCCTTTTTGGCGCGCAAGCGAGTCTCTTCCAGGAGGTCGTCGACCTGCCCCGCGACCGGACGCACGACGATCTCGGGATCGACGAGTCCGGTCGGGCGGATGATCTGCTCGACCACGACGCCCTCGGTCTTCTCGAGTTCGTAGGCGCCCGGCGTGGCCGAGACGAACACGACCTGCTTCATGAATTCCTCGAACTCGTCGAAGATGAGCGGCCTGTTGTCGAGGGCTGACGGCAGTCTGAACCCGTACTTGACGAGCGTCTCCTTGCGCGCGCGATCGCCCTTGAACATCCCGCGGAGCTGCGGGACGGCAACGTGCGACTCGTCGATGAACATGAGGAAGTCGTCTGGGAAGTAATTGAGGAGCACGGCCGGTCGCTCGCCGGGGCCGCGCCCGGAGAGGTGCCTCGAGTAGTTCTCGATTCCCGAGCAGTAACCCATCTCGCGCATCATTTCGATGTCGAACCTCGTGCGCTGCCCCAAACGCTGCGCCTCAAGGAGCTTGTTCTCCGATCTGAGCATCGCGAGCCGCTCCTTGAGCTCACCCTCTATGAGCTTGATGGCCCGCTCGATGTTCTCCTGCGTCGTAACGAAGTGCTTGGCGGGATAGATCGACACGCTGTCCAGCTCGTCCAGGACCTTACGGGACACGAGGTCGATGATCGATATCCTCTCGACCTCGTCCCCGAAGAACTCGATGCGCGTCGCCCTCTCCTCGTACGAGGGCCGGACCTCGACGACGTCTCCCCTGACTCGGAACGTCGCACGTTCGAACTCGTAGTCGTTCCGGTCGTACCGCATGTCGACGAAGCGGCGCAGCATGACGTCTCTGTCGATCTTGTCTCCCACGTTGACGGAGAAGAGCATCTCGCTGTACGCCTCGGGAGACCCGATACCGTAGATACACGACACCGACGCGACGATGACGACGTCGCGGCGCTCCAAGAGCGACGCGGTGGCGCGGAGCCTGAGCCGGTCAATCTCGTCGTTGACGTCGGCGTCCTTCTCGCTGTACGTGTCCGTGACGGGAACGTAGGCTTCGGGCTGGTAGTAGTCGTAGTAGCTCACGAAGTACTCGACCGCGTTCTCGGGAAAGAACGCGTTGAACTCCGCAAAGAGCTGTGCGGCGAGGGTCTTGTTGTGTGAAATGACGAGCGCGGGGCGATTCAGGCGGGCGATCACGTTCGCCATCGTGAACGTCTTGCCCGAGCCGGTGACGCCCAGGAGCGTCTGGGAGCGCTCG
>JAUWRQ010000318.1 GCA_030610515.1 Candidatus Eiseniibacteriota bacterium
GCCTGAACTGCTCCAGCGTGTACTTCGTGTAGACCATCGTGTGGCGGGAGCCCATGAGGGGCAGCCCCACTCGCAGGTCGCCGCCGCGCCTCTCGCGCTCGACAAGGTAGACCGGCGACCCATCGGCGGCGATGTCGTCGTAGACGGAGTCCGGGAACGCCTCCTCATAGAAACCAAGCGGGAGGTCACGGTAGGTGCGCTTGTTGTTCGTGTCGTACACGTCAAAGCCGACGGAGAGCCTGCGGTTCATGAACCACGGCTCTGTGAAGCCCAGCACTACCTCGGTGTTCCTCTTGCTGAACTCCCACTTGAGGTCCACGTACTGACCGTTGCCGAAGAGGTTGCCCTCGGACAGCTCGATGAAGCCCGTTATCCCCTTCTCGCTCGTGTGCGAGACACCGACTCCCGCGCGGCCGGTCTGGCGTTCCTCGACCGTGAAGACAAGATCGATGTCATTGGGGTTCGAGCTCTCGGTGAACTCGACCATCGGGCCATCGAAGAAGCCCAGGTTGGCTCTCTTCCGCTGGCTCGCGATGATCTCGGAGGTCTGATACAGGTCGCCGGGACTCACCACGAGTTCGCGGCGGATGACCTTCTCCTTGGTCCTGCTGTTCCCGACGATATGGATCCGCCCGATGTGTGCCGGGTCGGCCTCCTCGACGTGGAACTTCAGCTTGAGCTCGTTGTCGTCCTCAATGTCCTCTACCTTGACGATGCGGGCGTGAATGTACCCGCGCTCGCCGTACCAGTCGTAGGCAGAACGGATCGTCGCGTCGGCCTCGGGCGGCTCGTACACGTCCCCCACGGCGACAGTGGTCAACTTGTCCAGAGCCTCGACCGCGAACTCTGAGACGCCTGTCCACTCTACCCCGGCGATCGTGTAGAGCCCTCCCTCGTCCACCGTGATCGTCAGAATGACTCTCTCGCCGCTCTCGTCGTACTCGGTCTCGTACCCTTCCGTCACGGCGTCTATGAACCCGTCCACACGATAGCGTTCCGTTATCAGCGTCAGATCGTCCTCAAGGACCTCGCGGTCGAAGAAGGCATCGGTCCGCCACCAGCGGTCCTCCTTGGTCTCCATCACCTTCTTGAGATCGGAGGCGTCGAGCGACTCGATCCCCTCGAAGCGGATCTCCTTCACCACGACCCGCAGCTGCTCCTCGATCTCGAATGTGACATTGAGCCTGTTGCCGGAGGCTTCCTCGGTGGTGGTTGTGATCTCCGCGTAGGGGAATCCCTTGCGCTCGTAGAGCTCGAGAACGGCAACGCGGGAATCCTCGAGCCTGCTGGCCTCGTAGGGCGCCCCCACTTCCATTCTGAGCACCGACTCGATGTCCGAATCGGACACGTGGTCGCTGCCCGTGATGTCGATGGACGCGATCTTCGGCCGTTCCTGCACGATCACTATGAGCCTGACGCCGCCCTCACCCGTCGGTTCCGCCTCCACGCGGACGTCGGAGAAATGCCCCAGTCCATAGAGCCTGCGGATGCCCTCGCGGACGCTCTCCGGCTTGAGTTCGTCGCCTATTCTGACCCCGAAGCCCAGCAGGATCCGGTCGCGGCTCACGTACTCGTTGCCCTGGGACTCGACGCCGCTCACAATGTCGGCCGCGACGGTCGTGGTCAGGAGCACGACGGCCAGAAGGACCAGAACCGCCCCGAGAAATGTCTGGGAAACTCGCATTGGGATGCTCCTCCATACTCCCGCTCAAACCGGCATGCTAGCACAGCACCCCGACCTTGTAAACGAAAACATCGGGGGCCGAACATGCGAAGAGAGCGTTGGTTACGGTCGCGTCTGGGGTCAGAACTCGTACCGGTTCTCGATGGAGACTCGTCTGTCCCATCCGGCGAGAGCCGGGTCGTAGACGACCCTTAGTGAGAGAGACGTGTTGCGGGATACCGCGTATTCAATGCCGAGTTCGGAGCGGAGGCCCAGCGCGGACTCGCCGATGTCCTCCTCGTAGGATTCGACCACCCCGAGGTACGAGACCAGCCAGTCCCTCGAGATGTACTTGCCCAGCGTCATGCGCGTGTTCGAGGTGAACGGCACGTACTGGGCCGTTCCCTCGGAGGCGGCCCACTCGTCGAGCTGCGACAGGAAGTGCTGGACGAAGTCGATGTTGATGTGCACCAGATCCAGGTTGAGGGCGCGCCGGATTCGCGATTCTATGGGCGCGAGCAGGGGTCTGGCCACTCTGAGCCCGATCTGAGTGCCTATGAGCTCCACGGCCCGTCTGCGTTCCAGCGCCGCCTGCTCTTCGGCCTCCAACAGGTCGTAGCTGACCCCGTACTGGAGCTTGGACATGATCTTCTCGGGCGTGTTGTCGTCGGGGGAATCGGAGATCAGGACCAGAGCGCTCTCATCCAGCGTGACCCCTGACATGGCCAGCGCCGGGACGCCCTCCGTCGTGTGCATCGACAGGCTGATGATCGTTCCGTCCGCGACCCTCGTCTCTGCATCTATGTTGAAGCGCGGCTGCTCGCAGAAGCCGGGGAACTCGACCGAAACCTCGCGGACGTCAAACTCCGTGTGGAGATACGTGACGGTGCCCTTGGTCGAGGTCGCCCGTCCGGATACGCACATGGTGTGTTCGGATGGAACACCCACCAGCTCCAGACTGCTCCCGCGCTCGACGTTGAGGTTCGCGTCGGGCCGCCAGTACCAGAGGTTGCGTCCGGCCTTCA
>JAUWRQ010000296.1 GCA_030610515.1 Candidatus Eiseniibacteriota bacterium
CAGCCAAGCGGGGCATCTGGTCGGGCTGGTCGGGGCAGCGCTGTCGTTCACCATCGGGATCGACGTGGATACCGTCGTTGAGCCGATCGGCACGATCGAGGAAGGCCAGGTCCTCGGCGGTGACTTGAAGTCGCTGACCGAGCGGGCGCTCTCGCGCAGGCCGGACCTCGCGGCAATGGGCGAGTACGTCGGCGCGGCGGACAACGGGATAACCCGGGCCCGCGCGGGCTACTTCCCTCAGCTCATATTGATGGGGAACTACAACTGGGACCGTCCGAATCGCGAGTACGAGCCTGTGTTCTACGATCACTGGAGCGCGACGCTCGCCCTCCAGATGAACGTGTTCGATTGGGGCGGGACGTCGGGCCGCGTCAGCGAGGCGAGGGCCGGCTTCGCGCAGGCGGAGCGCATGCGCGACATGTTCGAGGACGCTGTCCGGCTGGAAGTCAAACAGAGTTACCTCACCCATAACGAAGTCATCGACGGCCTGGCCATCGCGGAGGAAGGACTGGCCCAGGCCGAGGAAGCGATGCGCGTCGCTCGTGAGTCGTTCAGGAACGGGCTCGTGACGAGCAGTGACGTGCTCGACGCACAGACAGCGCTTGCGAATGCTGAGATGAGCCGGATACGAGCGATGACCGCTCTCCGCGTGGCGGAGGCACGGTTGGTCCTGGCCGTCGGAGGGACCGACCGATGAAGGGAGACGCGATGAGAGCGAGGACTCACGGAATGCTCCGGGTGCTGGCATTCACCACACTACTAGTGTTGGTAGGTGCGGCAGGGTGCGGTCGGGGCGGGGAAGATGAGACGGCGGTGGAGGAGACGTTTCCCGTCGAGACCGTTGAGGTGGTCTACTCGGCCGTCTCACCGGTCCTGTCGTACACGGGAACAGTGCTCCCGGTGCGCAAGGCTTTGCTCGGAGCCCAGATTCAGGGTCCCATCGAGAGACTCCACGTGGACGCCGGCGACGAGGTGCGCGAGGGTGATCTGCTTGTCGAGCTGGCGAGCGAGCAGCTGACGACCGCGAAAGCCCAGTACGTCGCTGCCGAGAAGGACTGGTCCAGAATGAAGTCCCTTCTCGAGAAAGGGGCCGTGACGGAGCAGGCGTTCGACCGGGTGGAGGCCGCGTACCAAGCGGTCCGGGCGACGTACGAGATGGTGCTCGAGAGCGCCCGGATCAGGGCGCCGTTCGACGGCCTGATCACAGACAGGTATCTGGACGAGGGGGAGCTGTTCCTTCTCATGCCTGTCGCTACGCCCTCTCCGGCGATACTGGAGCTTTCCAACATCGACGAGGTCAAGGTCCTGGTCGAGGTGGCGGCGAAGGAACGCCCGCTGGCGCGCGTTGGGCTGCCGGCGGAGGTCACCGTCGATGCGTACCCGCGCCGCGTGTTCCGCGGGATCCTGCAGCGGATAGACCCGGGGCTCGATCGCATGAGCAGGACGTCGACCGCGGACATCATCGTTGAGAACCCGGCCGGGGACCTCATGCCCGGCATGTTCGCCGACGTCGAACTCACTCTCTCGGCGAAGGAAGGGCTCCTTGTGACCCGCGATGCGATGATCCGACAGGAGGGCACGGGCTCCTTCTACGCCTACGTCGTCGAGAACGGCAGGGCGCATCGCAGGAGCCTTGTGCTCGGCGACGGGTTCGGTGAGCAGGTCGAGGTGCTGGAGGGGCTCGCGGCCGGCGATCTTGTCGTCACGGCCGGCAGATACAAGGTGCACAACGGCGCGCGCGTCTACGGGGTCGGCGTCTCGACATCAAGACCTGCATCCGGCGAGACAGCAGAGCCGGCGCCCGGCGAGAGAGCTCGGGAGGAGGCGAACTGATGAACCTCCCGGAGTTTGCCGTAAGGCGTCCGATCACGATCTTCATGCTCTTTCTGACCGTTGTCATCTTCGGCGCCCTGGCGCTCGCGCGGCTGCCGGTGGATCTCATGCCGTCGTTTGAGATGCCCGTCATAAGCGTTGTGACGCTCTATCCGGGCGCCGGGTCGGAAGACATGGAGAGCAACGTCACCGAGATCATCGAGGACGCGGTCTCGACCATCAACGGCGTTCAGCACGTTGATTCGGTGTCACAGACGGGGCTCTCGGCCATCATGATCCAGTTCGAATGGGGAACCGACCTCAATGAGGCGGCGAGCGACATCCGTTCGATAATGGACATGCTGGCGTACATGCTTCCGAGCGACATCGAACCGCCCATACTCATGAAGATGAGCTCGACGAACATCCCGATTCTGATGTTCGGTGTTACGGCCAGGGACAACTTCGAGGGCCTGAAGCACACCATCCAGAACGACATCGCCGACCCGCTCAAGGCTGTTCCCGGTGTTGCCGGAGTCACGGTGATGGGTGGGCTCGACCGCGAGATCCAGGTTCAGGTCGACCCGGGCCGCCTCGAGGCCGTCGGTATCCCGATGAACCAGATCGTTCAGATGCTGGCCGCGGAGAACGTCGATATCCCGGCGGGCGATGTCAAGATAGGCTGGTCGGAGTACACGCTGAGAATCCCGGGGAGGCTGCAGGGTGTCGAGGAACTCGAGCGCGTCGTGATCGGTCAGTACCAGGGCAGGCTCGTGCACCTCCGCGACGTGGCGGAGGTCAACGACGGGTTTGCAGAACTCAGGATGCGCGCCAGGGCCGACAGGGTCGAGGGCGTGGTCTTCTTTGTCTCGAAGCAGTCCGGGACGAACTCCGTGACGGTCGCCCACGCCGCTCTGGAGAGGCTGGAGGAGCTCAAGGAGGACCTGCCGGCCGACATCACGCTCTTCAACTTCTTCGACACGTCCGACTACATCGGAAGGGCCCTGCGCAACCTGCGCCAGGCGATGCTGTTCGGCGCCATCGGTGTCATTCTCGTCGTTCTGTTCTTCCTCCG
>JAUWRQ010000197.1 GCA_030610515.1 Candidatus Eiseniibacteriota bacterium
GCGCAGGCCTTGCGACAGGCACTAGTACGAGCCCCACGAGGGGGATGGGCGCCCCGGAATCCAGGTTCCGGACAAATCTCCACCGAAACGAGGGAAGAACCACCCGCCCCGAGCCTCAGCAGGAGTCACCCAGAGTTCCAAGGATGCGTGAGCCAGGGACATGTGGCTCCTCGGACAGCGTGAAGGCTCCCTTCACTCTCCCGGCCGCGGCCTCCACCGATTCCCCATCTCGAGCGTGCAGTATCGCCAGAGCGTCCCCTCTCCTTACTTCGCTTCCGATCGGAGCCGCGATCTCGATCCCCACAGCCGGGTCCACGTCGTCACCGACGGCGGACCGTCCGGCGCCGAGCGAGACGGCCGCAAGACCGATCTCGAGAGCATCGATGCCGCGGACGTACCCCGGCGTCTCGGTGATCACGGAGACTACAGTCGGTGCCTTTGGCAGCATTTCCGGCTTGTCAACGACGGTCGCGTCCCCGCCCTGAGCTTCTACGAAGCGCGCGAAGAGCTCCAGCGCCTGCCCTCCGTCGAGGAGCTCAGCGGAGTCGCGCAGAGCGGAGTCCGCGTCGGAGGCAAGCCCCGCGAGCAGGATCATCCGCGCCGCGAGCGCCAGGCTCACCTCGCGCACGTCGGGCGGGCCTTCTCCCCTGAGCGTGTCCATCGACTCCCGGACCTCCAGAGCGTTACCCACGGTGAAACCCAGCGGGCTCTCCATGTCGGTCAGAAGGGCGAGAGTGGGCAGACCGAGACGGGCCGCGGTGGATGTGAGACGTTCCGCCAGATCCCGACCCGAGGCGAGGTCCCGCATGAACGCGCCGCGACCAACCTTCACGTCGAGGACGAGGGCGTCGAGCCCGGCTGCGAGCTTTTTCGAGAGGATGCTCCCGACGATGAGCGGAGGACACTCGATGGTCGCCGTTACGTCGCGAAGCGCGTACATCCTCCTGTCGGCCGGGGCCATGTCCGGCGACTGCCCGACGATGGCCATGCCGACGTCCGCGACCAGTCTCACGACGTCCTCGGGCGAGAACTCGGTGGAGAAACCTGGAATGGCCTCCAGCTTGTCCAGCGTACCGCCTGTGTGACCCAGGCCGCGCCCCGATATCATGGGGATCTTCACGCCGGCGGCGGCGGCGATGGGAGCAGCCACCAACGAGAGCTTGTCACCTACTCCGCCGGTTGAATGCTTGTCGACCTTCGTCCCCTCGACCTCGACCATTGGAAGAACGGTGCCTGACGCGAGCATGACGCGCGTCAGGATCTCCGTCTCCTCCTCGGTCATCCCGCGGAAGAACGTGGCCATCAGGAACGCGGACATCTGGTAGTCGGCGACGGATCCATCGAGGAACCCGAGAACCATGAACTCGATCTCATCACGCGTGAGATCACGTCCCTCTCGCTTGGCCTTGATGACCTCGTATGCGGTCAAGCCTGTCCCCCTCAAGCCACGAACCGGCGTCTGCCGCCGGCTCGTATCCTCAGCGCCCACGTGGGAAGGGTCGGATGGCTACCCTCCCACTATCTTCACGCTCGCGCTCGCACCGATGCGGCTGGCACCGGCCTCGATCATCTCCTTGGCCGTCTCGAAGTCGCGGATCCCGCCGGCAGCCTTGACGCCCATCTCCTCTCCCACGGTCGCCCGCATCAGCCTGACGTCGTGGCCCGTCGCGCCACCCGGACCGAAGCCCGTCGACGTCTTGACGAAGTCCGCGCCCGCCGCCTTCGCCATCTGGCAGGCGACGACCTTCTCCTCGTCCGTCAGAAGCGCCGCCTCTATGATGACCTTGGAGACCGCGATGCTGCGACAGGCTTCCACGACCGCCCTGATGTCCGCGGAGACCAGATCGTGGTCCCGTGACTTCAGGGCGCCGATGTTCGCCACCATGTCGATCTCCTGTGCGCCGTCCGCGATCGCCCGCTCCGTCTCGAAGGCCTTCACGTCGGAGCGGTTGGCGCCCAACGGGAACCCAACCACCGTGCACACCTTGACGTTCGTGAGCCGGAGAAGTTGCGCGCACAGAGAAACGTAGGTCGGGTTCACGCACACGGACGCGAATGCGTGTCGTCTGGCCTCATCGCACAAAGTCACGATCTCGTCGCGAGAAGCCTGGGGCTTGAGGATCGTGTGGTCGATCATCCCGGCAAGGACGGAACCCACTCCCGCGACGCCCGTCGCGGCACTGATCCTGTCGGCTCCGGACGCTATGAGCCTCTCGACCTCGTCCGGTCGCTTCTCAACGCAGAGCCCACACGCAACGCACGGATCACACGACGCGCTCGAGTCGGCTACCTCGGTGCCTCCAGCAGCCAGCTTCCGCATGACTTCCCGAGTCACCCGCTCTATCAGCTCTTCCCGGTCCATCGCCTCTCCAGATCGAGTATCTTCCGGACACGCCGCTCGTGCCGTCCTCCGCCGAAGGGCGTTCGGAGCCACGTCCGGACCATCTGCCTCGCCAGTCCCCTTCCGACCACACCTGCACCCAGGGTCAGGACGTTCGCCGCGTTGTGCTCGCGGGAGTTCACGACCGTGCGCACGTCGTGGCAGCACGCGGCCAGAACGCCGGGGATCCTGTTGGCCGCCATCGAAGAACCGATGCCGGCGCCGTCTATCATGATGCCGCGGCTGCACTCGCCACTCGCGACGGCCTCAGCCACCTTGACCGCGAAGTCCGGATAGTCGCAGGAGGTGTCGGTCGCGGGACCCACGTCCTTGACGACGCACGCCAGCTCCTCCACGAGGTACTCCTTGAGCATCTCCTTCATGGCGAAGCCGCCGTGGTCCGAACCGATCGCGACGGTCCGTCCGTCGTCGCTCGCGGGGACGACCGCCGCCGCTGGAGTCTCCGTCGCCGTCCGCTCACGCTCACGCAGAACCTCGCGCACGGCGTCTTCTACGCGCTTGCGGTCCAGATCCAAGTTGGCTGCCTCCGGACGTGGCCCTGGGGCATCAAACCTCGAACGAGGTGAACGGTTGGGGGAACAGCTCCGCGATGGTGGTCTCCACGCGCTCGCCCGAGCTGCCCTCCACGAGCACTCTGAGGTCGTGCGCGAACTCCCAGAGAACCTGCCTACACACGCCGCACGGCATCGTCGGTTCAGTGGAGTTGGTCACGACGGCGAGCGCCGCAAAGTCCCGCACGCCCTCCGCGACCGCACGGGCCATGGCGTTCCGCTCGGCGCACACGGACAGACCGTACGACGCATTCTCAACGTTGACGCCCGTGAAGACGCGACCGTCGCGAGACAGGAGTGCCGCCCCCACGGGGAATCCCGAATACGGAGCGTATGCTCGTTCCTTCGCCGCTCGCGCGAGCCGGACGAGCTCGTCATCGGACATGATTGGAGGATCCTCCTTCGGCGATGTCGCGCGCACGTGGACACCGCACCAGTCGCCGCATCGAGGATGTTAGCACGGCCGGCGAACCGGCATCAAGCCGCAAACGCGCGCTCGCGGGTGTGGCGGCGTGGCGGCAGGCGCCACCCGAAAGCGAGAAGGGGCGCACCCTTTGAAAAGAGCGCGCCCCTCCCGCATGATTGGCGATGCCCAGCCGCGTGCGCTACTCCCCGAAAGCCATCGTCAGGGAGATGCGGTGCGTCGCCTCGAGGTCCTCGTAGTCGGCATACGTGTAGTCGAGCTGGAAGTCGCTGTACCTGAAGCCGGCGCCGTACGAGAGATTCCCCATCTCGGCACCGGTCCTGTAACCTACCCTCAGGGCCAGCGTCTCGTACACCCAGACCTCTCCACCGACGGCCACCTGCACGTCCTGGTCCCCCGGCTTGATAGCGTCCAGGCCAACGGTCACATCCACGTTCTCGATCTGCTCTTCCGTCGTCGTGTAAGA
>JAUWRQ010000098.1 GCA_030610515.1 Candidatus Eiseniibacteriota bacterium
CCATCGATCGAGTTCAACGTCCTCGAGTCCGACCAAACTCACACGCGGGTTGAGATCCTCGTTCCCGACTTCGACTCGAGGAGACTCGACGTAGAGGACCGCACCTTCGACGAGGTCGGAGTCCCCGGCGGTAGCCCCGACGGCGAGCCCGCCTTGGTCCTCGGATCCGAAGTCCGGCTCTTCCTCGTCGCCGGTTCTCGGCATCTCCTGGTTCGAGGCGTACGCGTACTGCAAGTGGGCGGGAAGGCGGCTGCCCACGGGCGGTGAATGGTCGGAGGCGGCGGGATGGCCGGGCAGACCGTACCCGTGGGGCGAGATCAGGGAAGGCGGCGCGTCTCCCCCGCTCTTCGACCTGGCGAACATAAAATACGGATACCAGGGCTACACGTTCGGTGGGTTCGAGTCCGACGGCTACGAATTCGCGGCGCCCGTCGGGAGCTACAGCCCCCAGGGCGACAGTCCGCTGGGGCTCGCCGACGCATTCGGAAACGTGTGGGAGTGGTGCGCGGACGTCGTCGTCGTGATCGACTACGGCACCTTTTCGTGCGCCACGCGCCCGCTCAAGGGCGGAAGCTGGGCGACTTCCCCTTTCGACCTCCAGGACCGCTCGAAGGATCTCTGCCCGCTGTACAGGATCGACACGGCCGGATTCCGATGCGCTAGGTAGGCCTCGCAGCAATCCTGATAGACAAACCAAGAAAAATGTGCTAAGATAAGGTGATAGTGGCAGATAGGATCGGGCTCCCGGCGCGGCCGGGGCCCGGTTTGCATCCGGATTCCCCGGCGGGCGCGCGGGGGCGCCGTGCGGGGCTCTCTGCTCCGCGCTGTGACCCCGCGGACGTCATCGCGCGCCGGAGCAGTGTGTCCCACGTACGCGAGAACAAGAGAGAAAGAAGACGAGCAGTCTAGGGACAGTGAAGGAGGCTCCGATGTACGGAAGACCCGCCCGCACCACAGGAGGGTGCGCGGTAGCGATCCTCGTCGCCGTGTGCCTGCTCGCTCTGAGCGGGGACTCGACAAGCGCCGCCCCGGGAGCGGAACTTGCGACAGCGCCGGAGGCGGCACCATCGATCGAGTTCAACGTCCTCGAGTCCGACCAAACTCACACGCTGGTTGAGATCCTCGTTCCCGACTTCGTCTCGAGGAGAATCGTCGTTGAGGACCGCACCTTCGACGTGGTCGGAGTCCCCGGCGGTAGCCCCTACGGCGAGCCCGGCGAGCCTCTTCTGCAGGTGGCCGCGACGCTGATCGGCGTTCCGCCGACGTCCGGCGTGCAGATGCGCGTGCTCGACGAGGAGTTCGGGACCTGGGACGGCTTCGAGCTTCCGCCGGTTCCGAATCCGAACGCCGAGCCCGGCGCACCGATCTTCCTGAGCGAGGAGGCGTACTCGAGGAACGAGTTCCTGCCCGAGAGCGCCATCGCCACCGAGCAGCCGGCGATCATGCGGGACCACCGCGTGGTGCCGCTGCGCGTCCATCCGGTCCGCTACAACGCCGCCACCGGCGAGATCCGCGTGCTCAAGAGAGCCCTCGTGGAGTTCGAGTACGGTGCTGGCGAGGTGGTGAATCCTCTGACCGTCCAGCGTCCGGCATCGCGCACGTTCAAGCCGATCTATGAGAGCGCGATAGCGAACTACGAATCCGTGAAGACGCGCTACGAAAGCGACGGCAGCGGCAAGTATGTCATCATTACTCACGACGACTACTACACGACCATACTCCCGCTCGCGGAATGGAAGCACAAGAGGGGGATGGAGATCGAGATCGCGAAGCTCTCGGTCATAGGTTCGAGCTCCTCGCAGATCAAGAACTACCTTCAGAACGCGTACAGCACCTGGAGCTCTCCACCGGAATTCGTGCTCCTCGTCGGAGACACGGAACAGACACCGACAGGCAGCGAGGGCGACGACTACTACGCGAAACTGGCCGGCAGCGACTACCTGGTCGACGTCGACCTGGGCAGACTCTCGTGCGACAGCGTGACGCAGTGCGAGCTCATCGTGGCCAAGACCCTCGGCTACGAGAAGACCCCGTACATGGCCGATCCAGACTGGTTCAGGAGCGGCTGCCTGATCGTGAGGGACGACTACGACAGCTCGGACGCGACGTACTACGAGGACACGTGGCACGCCTACGACCTCATGGAGAGCGCTGGCTTCGTCCAGATAGACACGCTCTTCCGCAAGCACGGCGACGACTACAACGACGTCCACGCCGCCGTCACCGACGGCAGGGTCTTCGTCAACTACCGCGGCCAAGGCGTATCCAACTGGTGGTCGCCGTTCAACGTCAACCCCAACAGCACGAGCCCCGGATACAAGCTCCCGGTCGTCATGTCGGCCACGTGCGGCACGGGCAGCTACTGGAGTGACGGCTACCCGTGCGAGACGTGGATGCGCGCCGGCACGGTCGCCACTCCGAGGGGCTCCGTCGTCTTCGTCGCGACATCGGGGATCGTGTCCGGCGGCGCTCACCTCCGAAGCTGCGTGAATCAGGGCTTCTACACCGCGCTCTTCAACGAGAGGCTCTACACGGTCGGGACGGCGCTCAACAGAGGCAAGCTCGCCCTCTATCAGCTGTACGGACACCAAGGTGAGTATGAGGACTGGAACACCCAGGGCGACCCGGAGCTCGACGTCTGGACGATGACGCCGCAGACCTTGATTGTTACCCATCCGGCGACCGTGCCCACCGGCTCGTCGAACCTAGTCGTCGAGGTCGAGGTCGCAGGCAACCCGGTCGACAAGACCCTCGTCTGCGCCTACATGCCCGGCGAGGTCTATTCGAGCGCGCTCACGAACGTGTCCGGAGTGGCGACGCTCCCCATCAGTCCGTCGTCTGCCGACACGGTCTGGATCACCGTGACCGGTCACAACTTCTACCCGTACGAGGGCCACGCCGTCGTCAACCCTTCGGGTCCGTTCCTCGTCTACGGCAACCACAGCACCGACGACTCCGCGACGGGCAACAGCGACGGTCACGTGAGCCCCGGTGAGATGATCGAGCTCACCGTTGGGATCGAGAACGTCGGGCCGGACACGGCCTACGGTGTGAGCGGCCTGCTCGAGTCGGGCGACGCCTACGTGACGCTCGTCGACTCGACCGCGACGTACGGCGACATCGGGAGCGGGAACACCGTGAGCAACTCGAGCCCCTACGTCTTCACGGTCGGTTCGAACTGCCCCGACGGCCACGACCTTTCGTTCTCGGTTGACGCGTCGGACGGTTCGCGTACGAACTGGACAGTCGTGGTGCCGGGTATCACGGTCGCCGCGGCTGACCTCGCCTATTCGGGCGTCGTCATCGACGACGGCGGATCGTGGGGAGACGGGGACGGTGTGCTCGAGACGGGCGAGACCGCCTGGATCACGGTGACGCTCGACAACGACGGCCCGATAGGCCTGGAGGAGGCGACGGGAACGCTCTCCACAAGCGACACCTACGTAGTCGTGACGGATGGCGACGGCTACTTCGGGGTGATAGCGGGAGGCGGAAGCGCATCGAGTTCCGCGAATTCGTTCCGCGTGAGCGTGAGTCCCAACGCGCCGCCGGCCCATGAGGCCTCGCTCGTGCTGGCCATGTCGGGTGACGGCGGCACATACGAGCACGTGCAGGACGTCGGTTTCACGCTGACGCTCGGCGGGACCGCGAGTGAAGGTCCGTCCGGACCGGATTCGTACGGCTACTACGCGTACGACGACACCGATACCTGGACGGGCCAGGCGCCGACGTACTCCTGGGTGGAACTCGTTGGCGCCGGCACGAAGATCGCCGCCATCACCGACGAGGACGCGCAGACGACCCAGATCGACCTGCCGTTCACGTTCAAGTACTACGGCATCAACTACACGCAGATCTCGGTCTGCTCGAACGGGTTCCTGGCGATGGGCAACGAGGACTACCGCCTCGGCGACAACTCGGCCATCCCGAACACCCACGGACCCGATGCGATGATCGCTCCCTTCTGGGACGATCTCGATCCGAGCGACGGCGGCGACGTCTACCAGTGGTACGACAGCGCGAACCACCGCTACATCGTCCAGTTCGACGCGTGCGTCCACTACGGCGGAGCCAACCCTGAGACGTTCGAGGTCATTCTGTACGATCCCGCCCACTACACCACGGCCTCCGGCGACGGGATCATCGTCTATCAGTACGAGGACGCCGCGTTCGTCTACTCGATGACGATGGGCATCGAGAGCCCCGCTCAGACCGACGGCATCGAGTACGTCTACAACAGCACCTACGACCCGTGCGCCGCACCGGTCGCGGACGGGCTCGCGGTGAAATTCACGACGGAGCCACCGGACTCGCCCGACATCTGGCTGGTGGTTGACGGTCTCGCGGTCGACGACTCCGTGGGCGGGAACGACGACGGAATCGCCCAGCCTAACGAGACCGTGGATCTCATCCTCACGCTCGAGAACCGCGGCGGTTCGACGGCCTCGCCCGTCTCCGCGACGATCACGACGACCGACCCGGACGCCATCATCGTCGAAGGAAGCGCGTCGTTCGGGAGCATTCCCGGAAGCGGCACGGGCGATAACTCGTCGTCGCCGTTCACGGTCACCATCGCCGGCCTGCCTTCCGATGACACGATCGAGTTCGACATCGCGATCTCGACGGGCAGCCGCTACGACACGTGGGACGTCGTGACGCTCGTCCTCGACCTGAGCCAGACCGGGATCGAGGAGGGTGGAATACCGCTGGTATTCGCGCTCAGGCAGAACTACCCGAACCCGTTCCGCAGTGGAACGACGATCGCGTTCGGTCTGCCTCAGCCGTCGGATGTGAGGATCGATGTCTACAACGTCGCCGGCCGCAAGGTCGCGACGGTGCTGAACGATGAGATGCCGGTCGGGTGGCACGCGGCCACGTGGAACGGACGCGACTCGACCGGTAACGAGGTGTCAGCCGGGATGTACTTCTCCAGGATCGAGGCGGGGTCTAAGACCGCGTCCAAGAAGATGATTCTCGTGCGGTAGCCCGGGAAGACGTTCGCGCCCAGGTACGAACCGGGCGCTCGAGAGAAGCCGAACGGATCGCCGGCCTGACCGCCTCCGGGTGCCAGGGCCGGCGATCGCTGTACAGAGACCCGAGATCGGTCCCGACAAGGAGAACTGAGAATGACACATGCGGCCACCACAGCCGCGGCGGCCTTGCTGCTGGCGGCGACAGCAGGCACCTCGCCGTTGGGTTCTGCAGGCCACGTCACCGCTGCGGACGCCAGCGGTTACACGATGTCCGTGAGCTGCCAGGGAATCCTGACAGGGGATCGGCCGCAGGGATCGGGCGATCTCCGGTGGAACGTCGCAATCGAGGAGGGCCCCGCATGTCCTTTCTCCGCGCGAGTCCCGGTGACGGATCCCCACGGGGCAACACGCACCGTCCGAACCCGCGGGGAGGCGTTCCTCGTGTCCGGACTCGGGCTCGTGGTCGCCATCCAGCGGCCCGAGACGATCTCGCTTCCATCCGCGATAGAAGTGCTCGACCTCGACGGAACACCGATCTGGTCGAAGGACGTGCGCGGACTCGCGAGCCCCGTCCTCTGCGGAGACGGAGGAACACTCGCGTATCTCCACTCCGAGGGGATCGAGACCGTGAACCTCGTGAGCTTCG
>JAUWRQ010000099.1 GCA_030610515.1 Candidatus Eiseniibacteriota bacterium
CGATGGAGAATGTGGAGGCAGTCGGAACGGCGAGGAACGTGTAGCACGGTGAGCTGAAGTAACGGCCCGCCAGGTCGTTGTCACTCACATCCAGGACACTGCCGTTGGTGATCTGGGCGCCGAGCGTGAAGCTAGCAGCGTCCAAGTACGTGCCGTGCTCGGCGTAGAAGACCCGCATGGCGCCGCGGATCGTGCCGAGAGCAGCCACCGCTTCCGAAGCCTTGGCACGCTCAGTCGCGCCCTGGTACATCGGAATGGCAACAGCAGCCAGAATGCCGACGATAATGACAACGATCATCAGCTCAACGAGGGTGAAACCCCTCTGGTTTCTGCGCAGCATTGTTTTTCACCTCCTCTCGCGCTGTCTTTGAGGCCAAACTGCAGATTCCATCAACCGATCCCTGTCGCCATCTGGAAGATGGGCAGGTAAATCGCAAGCACGACCACGGTCACTATCGCGCCGAGTCCCACGATCAGGATCGGCTCGATCATCGAGGTGAGCGCACCGACCGCTGCGTCAACCTCCTTGGTGTAGAAGTCGGAAACCTTGTCGAGCATCTCGGGCAGATTGCCTGCCCCCTCGCCGGCCGCGACCATGCTAACGACCATCTTCGGGAAGACCGACGACTCCGAGAGTTTGTCGGAGATCGTCGCTCCGTTGACCACTCCATCACAGACGTTATCGATCGCCTCCTTGACGACCTCGTTGCCGGACGTGCTACCCACTATCTCGAGCGCCGCCACAACGGAGACGCCGTTGTCCATGAGAGTCCCCAGGGTCCTGCTGAACCGCGCCACCGAGGCCTTGAGGACGAGCTTGCCGAAGATCGGGGCGCGCAGGATGAGCGCGTCGAGCTTCCGCCTGCCCGCGGGCGTCTTCCTCCACCGCAAGAACGCGTACGTGCCCCCACCACGGGCGAGGAGCTCCCAGAGGAGATTCCTGCCGATGAATCGGGACATCGCGATCAGGACCTTCGTGAGCATCGGGAGTTCGAGATCGAAGTCCGCGAAGATGCCTTCAAACTGTGGGATCAGGAAGAGCATGATCCCAGACACCGCGATCACGAAGAACCCGGCGATGAACGCGGGATAGGCGGACGCCGAGCGGATCTTCCGGGTGAGCGCGTCGCGCGCCTCCAGGTAGTCGCCCAGTCTGGCAAGAACGCTCGGCAGCGCGCCGGCCTCTTCGCCCGCTCTGACCATCGCAATGAACAGAATCGAGAAGACCTTGTCGTGCCTCTCGAGAGACTGCGAGAGCGTCGAACCGGCCTCGATGTTCTCTGCCACCTGGACGAGGACCTCCGACAGCGTCTGGTTGTCGATCTGGTCGGCTATCGACTCGAGCGACTCGAGGACCGGCAGGCCCGCGTCGAGCATGGCGGAGAGCTGCCTGCAGAGGATGGCGAGGTCCTTGACCTTCACCTTCTTGCCCTTGGGCTTCGGCTTCTTGGCCAGGGCCGAGGCCGGCGACACGGATATGACGGTCAGGTTTTCCTTCCGCAGCAGAGAGACAAGTCCCATCTCACTATCGGCGGCCTTCACACCCTGCACCGTCTTGCCGTTCGACCCCTTGGCTGTGTACACGAATTCGGTCATCTATCCGTCCTCATTCATGCTGTCTGCGTGGCTAGTGCGCCGCGCGTCGTGATGCTCCGGGACCTGTTCTCCCGAGGTCGCGAAGGATGCCCTTCGTATCATTCGAGCTTGCCAGTGCGGTTTCCTCGGTGATCCTCTTCTCGTGCACGAGTCCCATGAGCGACGAGTTCATCGTGTGCATGCCATCCCTTGCGCCCGTCTCGATGGCCGACCTGAGCTGCTGCAGGTTGTTCTCACGGATGAGGTTCCTGATACCCGAGGTCGCAACCATGAGCTCCGTCGCGAGCACCCGGCCGGTGCCGGACGCATCCGGAAGCAGCTGCTGGACGAGGACCGCGTCGAGGCAGAGGGAGATCTGCGTCCTCACTCCCTGCTGCTCATGCGGCGGGAAGATGTCGAGGATTCGACTGATGGCCTGAGGCGCCTCGCTTGTGTGAATCGTCGTGAGCACGAGATGGCCGGTCTCAGCGAGCGTGAGCGCCGTCCGGACCGTCTCGAGATCTCGGATCTCGCCGATGCAGATAACGTCCGGATCCTGCCGGAGCACCTGACGAACGGCGTCCGCGAACGTGGGCGTGTCACGCCCGACCTCGCGCTGGTTCACGATCGAGAACTTGTGGCGGTGGAGGTACTCGATGGGATCCTCGATCGACACGATGTGCACGTTCTGCTGGTCGTTGATGTACGAGATCATCGACGCCATCGTCGTCGACTTGCCGGACCCAGTGGGCCCGCTGACGAGAACCAGCCCGGAGAGTTTCTCGCAGAACTCCCTCATGACCGGCGGGACGCCGAGATCCTCCATCGGCGGGATCTCCCACGGAAGGTGCCGCACGGCGCCCGCAACAGTTCCGCGCTGGTGGTAGATATTGAGCCTGAAGCGTCCCAGTCCCTCCACCGAGAGCGACGTGTCGAGGCCCTTCTCCGCCTCGAGCCTCGCGATCCGCTTCTCGTCGAGCATCGCGTGGCATAGCTCTCTGCTCTGCTCCGGGTTCAAGGGCGGCTGATCGGCCGGCACCAGCACGCCGTCTATCCGAAACTGAGGCGGCACGCCCGCCGTCAGGTGTAGATCGGACGCCCTGCGCTGCACCATCTCTTCGAGCAGCTTCATTATTCCGCTAGTCATAGTCCCCACTCCTCAGGAGCCCGTTAGGCCTAGGCCGCTCCGCTTGCTACGGTCAGGACCTCATCGAGCGTCGTCACACCCTCGCGCACCTTCTGCATACCGTGCGCGACGATCGGCGTCATTCCACCGGCAAGAGCCCGGTCGCGTAGCGCCGAGCCGACAACCCCCTGCAAGACTGCGTCCTTAATCTCACGTGTCACCGGAAAGAGCTCGTAGAGGGCTATGCGGCCCTTGTATCCGGTCCTCGAGCACTCGACGCACCCGGCGCCGTGGTAAAAGGTCACGTCACCGGCGTCGGGCAGAACGTCACGGAACCGTTCGATGAGCGCGTGGTCCGGCTGGTACGGCTCCTTGCAGTTTTCGCAAATCCGCCTGACGAGCCTCTGCGCTATCACGAGGTTGAGCGACGTGCAGATGAGGTACGGTTCGACTCCTATGTTCATCAGTCGGTCGATCGTCGAAGCGGCGTCGTTCGTGTGAAGCGTGCTGAAGACCAAGTGTCCCGTCTGCGACGCCTTGATAGCGATCGACGCGGTCTCGAGGTCGCGGATCTCGCCGACGAGGATCACGTCAGGGTCCTGCCGGAGGAACGACCGCAGCGCCGCGGCGAAGTCGAGCCCGATCTCCGGACGCGCCCGCACCTGGTTGATGCCCGCCAGCTCGTACTCGACGGGGTCCTCGACGGTCATGATGTTCTTGTCCGGCGAGTTGATCGTCATGAGCGCCGAGTAGAGCGTGGTGGTCTTTCCACTGCCGGTCGGCCCGGTCAGAAGGATCATCCCGTGCGGTTGGGTGATCGCGTCGTTGATCGTCGCGAGCGAAGAGCGGTCGAACCCAAGCTCCTCGAGTTCGGTCTTCAGATTCGACTTGTCGAGAAGACGCATCACGACCTTCTCGCCGTAGATGGTCGGGATGATCGAGACCCGGATATCCACGACGCGGTGCAGCACGCGCACGCGGCAGCTACCGTCCTGCGGAAGCCTCCGTTCGGCGATGTTCAGCCTCGAGAGGATCTTGATCCTGGAGGTGATGGCCCACTGCATTCTCTTCGGCGGAGGGAGAATCTCGCGCAGCACACCGTCAACGCGGAGTCGGACCGAGAGCCCCTTCTCCCCCGGCTCGATGTGGATGTCGCTCGCGCCCTCCTCGATCGCCTGCAGGAGGATGAGGTTCACGAGCCGGATGACGGGCGCGTCGTTCGGCTCGATCGAAAGCTGCTCGCCGTCGATCTCCGCGTCGTGGCTGGTCTCGACCTCGACGCCCACGATGTTCTGGATGCTCTTCTCGATGTCGATCGACTCGCCATAGTGCTTGTCGATGACAGAGAGGATCTGGTCACGTTCGGCGGGAGCCGGTTTGACCTCGTACCCTGTGTTCGCCGCCACGGTGTCGCAGGCGATGACGTCGAACGGGTCCTCCATGGCGAGGAGGAGCGTGTCTCCCTCGCGCCCCACTGCGGCCACGCAGAAGCGCCTGGACATCTCGCGGGGAACGAGACGCACTACGTGCGGGTCGATCTCGACGGTAGACAGATCAAGGCGCGCACCAGTGTCCGGTCGTATCTCACTCAAGCTCTAAGTCCTTGTGCCTGCTTGGGTTCTCGCAACGCCGTAAGCGTGCTACACACCTTGATAACAGCAAGGCTCATGCCAGCCTGAGAGGCGTGCGAACGGTAGGCTTAACTTGTTGTGGAATAGATGGTTAGCTCTGGTCCGTCGGGCGCAGGGCGAACGGTCCCGGCGGAGCCCCGTGAGCATACTTCGCATCCTGCAAGGAGGAAAGGTTGCCCCCCCGACTGAGTGTCTCGGACGCGGGCATGTGAAGCTCGGTTGAGCTCATGAAGGCGCGGACGATGACGGGGTCGAACTGGGTGCCGCTCGCGTCATCGAGGACGCCCAGGGCTTCCTTCACGGAGAGCGCGTCTCGGTACGGCCGCTTAGACGTGAGCGCATCGTACGCGTCCGCGACCGACAGGATGCGAGCACCCAGCGGTACGCCGCTCCCGGAGATCCCGTCGGGATAGCCGGTGCCGTCGAACCGCTCGTGGTGATGGCGGACGATGCTTATGACCTCGGACAGCTCCTCGATGGGAGCGAGTATCCGCTCCGCGAGAACGGGGTGCTTCTGGATCGACTCCCACTCGTCGGCATCGAGCTTCCCCGGCTTGTTGAGAACGCTCTCACGCACACCGATCTTGCCGATGTCGTGCAGCAAGCCTGCCAGCCAGATATCCTGAACGTCCCTCTCTTCGAGCGAGAGGTACTTGCCTATGCCAACGGCTATCTCGGCCACGCGCTCCGAGTGGCCCTGCGTGTACTCGTCCTTTGCTTCCAGGGCCTGGGCCAGTGCCTTGATGCTCCCCATGAAGAGCTTGCGGAGCTCCTCGTTGGCCTCGTGTAGCTGCCTTGTGCGCTCCGTGACCTTCGACTCGAGGTCACGCTGGTACTCCCGGTTCTCCTCGACGAGCCGCTTCTTCTCTATGGCACGTTCGACCGTGAGCGAGAGATGGCCAAGGTTCAGGGGCTTTGAGAGGTGGTCGTGCGCGCCCAGGCGCATGGCCTCGAGCGCTCCGTCCAGATCGGGAGCCCCGGTCACCATGATGACGGCGACGTCGCGGTCCGCGAGCCGGATGTTCCTGAGGAGCTCGATCCCGTCCATCCCCGGCATGTTGATGTCGGAGAGCACACACTCGTAGGACCCCTGGCTGAGCATGGAGAGCGCCGCCTCGGCATTCTCGGCCTGGTCACAGGTGTACCCGTCTGCGGAGAGCTTCCTGCAGATGATGTCGCGTACATACGTCTCGTCGTCGACGTCGAGAACGTGCCCCAGGTCCTCGGCCATCACTCCCCCTGGACCCCCACTCCACCGACCCAGGACGCATGAGTGCG
>JAUWRQ010000323.1 GCA_030610515.1 Candidatus Eiseniibacteriota bacterium
CCCTCCGAAGGCGACGAGAAGGGCCCCGGAGAAACCGTAGGGCGTGATCGCCGTCAGGTACTCATCGACCGCGCCACCGATCTCTCCACGAACCACCGGCGCGTCCGAGCCTCCTCCGCATCCGGAGAGTGCCGTCACGACTCCAAGACCGGCCACGACGAGCAGAGCTGCAAGTCTGGGCACCTCGTCCCTCCGAATGAACATCTCGTCCTCCTATGGCCTCAGGTTCCTCCCAAAGAAGTCGGTTATCTCATTGTAGCAGCGAACGCGGTTCCCGTACTTCAAGACGTCGTGCCCCTCATCCTCGAACATGAGGTACGAGGCATCTTTTCCAAGGCCCTTGAGTCTCTCCACGAGCTCTCGCGACTCGACCTCGAGAACCCTCGGGTCGTTCTTGCCCTGTATGACGAGCAGCGGGCATTCGATGTCCTCGACGTACGTCGCGGGCGATCGCTCGACGAAGAACTCGCGCTCGGTGTCGGGGTCGCCCACCATGAACGTGATCCAGGGCTTCCACGCCTCCGGCACTCGACTTGCGAACCCGAGCAGATCGTAGGGGCCGAACATGTCGACCGCCGCCGCCCAGAGCTTCGGATGTCGGGACGCAAGCGTCAGCGTCATGAACCCCCCATACGATCGGCCGACGACGCCCGCCCTCGTTGTGTCAATGCGGTCGTCCCGCGAGAGAACCTTGGTCATGGCGTGGACGTGGTCCCTGACGTCGTCCCCACCCCAGTCCCGCTGCACGAGCTTCATGTACTCGAATCCGTAGCCCGTGCTGCCCCTTACGTTCGGCACGAAGACGGCGAATCCGGAGAGCGTAAGAAACTGGATGAGCGGCATGGAGAACCACGCGAAGTCCGGCCGCTCCTGGCTCTGCGGCCCCCCGTGCACGTAGTAGACGAGCGGGTGCGGGTGGTCGAAGCCGAGCGCAGCAGCCGGCATGTACAGCCGCGCTGAGACCCGACGTCCGTCGAACGACTCGAACGACGCGTCCTCTCCCGGAGAGAGCTCCGAGGGATCGACGCCCAGGATCCGCTCCCGGGTGTGGATCTCAAGCAGCGGCTCTCCCGCGTTCTCCCACGTGTAGATCTGCGTCGGATTGGTGGCTGAGGAGAACGACAGAGCGAGCCTGTCGCGTTCCGCGTCGTGCCGGAATGACTCGAGCACGCCTCCCGCGAGTTTCCCCTCCCCACACAACACGCGTGTGAGCGACATCGTGAGCGTACATGAGTCGAACTGACCCTCGTAGAGCCAGGAGCAGCCGTCGATGTTGTAGCCCACGACGAACCGCCCGACGCTCAGGCGAGTCAGCTCGTCGAGCTCGCCGATGCCCTGGTGCGCCACCCCCTTGATCTCCACCGGACGGGGCTCGCCGCCCTTGAGATCCATGTAGCCCAGCCCGTAGCTGTCGCTCCAGAGCGACGTCAGGAACAGGAGAGCCCGGTCGCCGTCGACGAATGAGCACGAGGTAATGCTGTTGGTCACAGGCTCGTGGTCGGGGGCGCGCTCGTCGAGCGGCGTTCCGAAGATCCGCCTGCGCTCGGGTGCGCCCTCCTCGACCAGATAGAGATCGTGGTCGCCCGCGCCGTAGACGTCGATGATGGCGGTGAGCGTGTGCGAGTCGTTCGAGCCCGCGGGGAACGCGCCGTACTTGCTCTCGGCGAGTTCCGTGACGCAGCCCGTCTCGAGGTCGACGCGCGACGCCATGGAGCTTGATTCCGTGAGGGACTCCGAGAAGAAGTACGCAACGTTCTTCTCGATGTCGCAGTCGACGAGATACGCGCGCCTGTCATCGAAGACGCCGGGCAAGGCGGGCTCCGGGAATCCACCCTCGAGTGGCACGTTCATTGGCTGGTAGTTCTCATCGCCGTCGCTGTCGATCATCACGAGCAGGCGACCCAGCCCGGGGAGGACGCAAAACGGCATGCCTTCCAGAAGATGCGGGTTCTGCAACGCGAGGTTCGGCGGCAGCAGCGGCTCCGGAACGCTCCCGCCCGCGTCCATGACGTAGAGGCTCAGGTGGCCGCTCAGGTTGCTTATGAAGAAGATCCTGTCTCCGACGAGCTGTGGAGACAGAAAGAGCCTGGCCGAGAGGAGCGATTCGATTCGTGGCACGTCGTCGTCTCCTTAGTGTGTTCGAGGGTCACTTGTGGTGCAACGGGCAGTTCGCTCCCTTCGCGGAGCGAAGAGCACTCGCAGCAGCGGCAAGGCTCACTCTGAGCAGAAGTCTTTGAGATACTCTACCGACCAGTCGACCCACATCTTCAGGTTCTTCTCGAATCCGGGGTTCTCCCTCGCTCTCGCGTGGGACCAGAGCATGAGAGAGACGCAGCGCGCGCACATGAATGTCCCGAGGTACGGGTCGATTCCGCCGGGCAGGGCTCGCACCTCCGAGTAGCCCTCGAGCAGCGCGTCCCGCCACGTGGGCCAATCGTCCTTCCTCCTGTAATCATGCAGAACGACGGCCATGTCGTAGAGCCAGTGTCCGCCGCCGCAATCGTCGAAGTCGATCGGGCGGGCCTCCCCACCTCCGAACAGTACGTTCCCGAGGTGAAGGTCGGCGTGGATGAGACCGAACACGTCCGCGTCCTCACCCAGATTCTCGATCGCGTCCGCCGTCTTTCTAGCCGAGAACTCGTAGAGCCTCCGCTCCTCGGTCTCCAGCGCGTCC
>JAUWRQ010000151.1 GCA_030610515.1 Candidatus Eiseniibacteriota bacterium
CAGGTCTTTCCCCGACACGGGATGACGTCACTTCTTCTTGAGCTCCTCGACTCTCGCGTTCCGCTTCTGCCAGTCGGCTTCATCCCAGGTCGGCATGCCGGCCTGGCCGAGTTCTCCGAGCGCCTTCTCGAGCATGCCGAGACCCACGTCGACTTCACCCTTGGAGATTGCTGTCTCGCCGAGTTCCCACCTGCTGAATCCCATCCACTCGACAGCGTCGGGATGTCCCTCGCCATTCATTCTCTCGGCCCACTCGTAGACGGTTTGCATGGCCGTGCGGGCCTCGTCGAGGTTACCCTGGAGTCTGATGACGTGGGCGACGGAGTAGTCCGCGATGAGCTTCGGGAGTTCCGAGGGGCTCAGGTAGTGGTAGTCGCGCGCCTTCTCAAGTGCGTCGCGCGCCTCGTCGTAACTCCCGGCGTCGACGTAGTCCCAGCCGAGATTGTTCCACAGCGGGCCGAGCCAGCCGGTCAGGTTACCCTTCTCTGCCATGTCGATGCCCTTCACGGCCCACTCGAACTTCTGCTCGGGATCGCCCGTCAGAGCCACCATGTGCGCGGCGTCGACCGCGCGGTCGTAAAGGTCGTTCTCCTGGCAGTAGCCGAACATCTCGAGGAACGTAGCCGTGGCCGTCTCCAGGTCGTCGTCCTTCCACTCGAAACGCCCCCGCACTCCGAGATAACGCGACCACGCGCGCGGCCCCGATGGGTCCGCCTGCTCCTCGGCCTTTGCGAGCCACGGGCGCCCGTCGTCGGCGTTCTCTTGGATGAGATAGCACCGGGCGCGCATGGCGGCGGCCTCGACGTAGGTCTCCATGTCGTCCGCTTCAAGCGCGTCCGGAACGATCGCCTCGAACAGGTTTCCGGCCTCGGCGTACTGCCTGTTCTTGAAAGCCTGGTCGGCCTCGGCGAGTCTCGTTGCGAGTGGCTTCTCGACGGCTGCTTCCTCTTCCACGGCGCAGCCCGCGACGGCCCAGAGCGTCAGGAACGCGGCTACCACGATGAGCAGCATTCTCTTCATGTGATTCCTCCTTCTCTTGGGTCCTTGCGATTCGAACGGGGGTCTCGGGTCGGGCATCGAGACCGCATGGCTCGGAGTCAGATCTCCGGCGCCCCGTCGGGGACATAGTCGGCGACCACCGGGAAGCTGTCCAGGTTCTTCGCGATGGCCGCTTCGAGGAACGAGTCGACCCACCAGAATATGTCCCTCCGTCGGATGCTGCGGCGCAGCTTTCGCATCCTCTCGTGCCGTTCGTCGGGCGGCATGTGGATCGCCTGGTGGATCGCGTCAGACACGCGAACGACGTCGTACGGATTCACGAGGATGGCACCCTTCTGGAGTTCCGCGGCCGCTCCCGCGAACTCGCTGAGGATGAGGACGCCGCTCTCCTCCAGGCTCGCGGCGCAGTACTCCTTGGCCACCAGATTCATGCCGTCCTTGAGCGGCGTCAGAAGCGCGATCTCCGCCGCGCGGTAGTATCCCAGTAGCTCGCAGTGGTTCAGTGACGTGTACATGTAGTGGATCGGTATCCAGCCCGACTGCCCCGTGAACTCCCCGTTGATCTCGCCCACGAGCCGCTCGATGGTCGTCTTGAGAGTGTCGTACTCCGGAATCCCCCTTCTGCTGGGAACGACCACTTGGACGAGCGTCACGCGGTTCTGAAGCTCGGGGTGGTGCGTGAGCAGGTGCCGGAACGCCTCGAGTCTGTACGGGATGCCCTTCGTGTAATCCATCCGGTCGATGCCGAGAACTATCTGACGGTCGGGGAGGTTCTCGTGGACGTGCCAGGCGCTCTCAGCCACTTCGTGGCTGCGCGCTCCGTCCTCGATACTCTTGAAGTCGATGCTGATGGGGAAGGCCCCGACGCGCAGCCTGTCGTGGTCGAGTTCGAGGTCGCACACCTGTCCGCGGCCGCACGTCTCCGCTGATCCGACGAGCGCGCGCACACACTGAATGAAATTGCGGCGGTCGCGCATCGTCTGGAATCCGATGATGTCGTATCGCAGGAGCGCCAGGAGGATCTCGAACCGCCACGGCAGCTTGACGAAGATGTCGAGGGGAGGGAAGGGAATATGCAGGAAGAACCCGAGCCTCGACTTCACGCCCATGCCCCGGAGCTCTCTGGCCGCGAGCATCAGGTGGTAGTCGTGGATCCACACGAAATCGTCCGGGCCCGTGCGCTCGTCGACCACGCGCGCGAACTTCTGGTTGACGCTCTGATACGTCTCCCAATAGGCCGGGTCGAAGTTGCAGTGAGACTGGAGGTCGTGGAAGAGCGGCCAGATTATCTCGTTGGAGAAGCCGCGGTAGTAGCCCGCTTCCTCCCCGGGCGAGAGGGGAACTGGAATCAGGGAGTACCCTGTCCCCTGGGCGGCCCGCTCCAGCGCCTCGTCGAGTCCCTCACTCTCCGGCGTCCCCGGCCAGCCTATCCCGAGCCCGCCGCGGTCCCGGAGCACGGGAGCCATCGCCGTCACGAGCCCACCGGAACCCGTTTCGGTCTCCCAGGCGCCGCCGTCACCACGCGTCACAACGACCGGCAGTCTGTTCGAGACGACGACCAGGCGTTCCGTCGGCGAGCCGGTCGCAGGACGCGGAGCGGCGTCCTCAGAGTCGGTCAGTTCTCGGTTGCTATCGATAGCCATGTTTCAAGGAACTCCTTCACGGCTGCGGGGTCTGCGAGTCTCCCGAGCGCCTCCGTCGGGTCCTCCGGGCCTCCGACCTTGATGCCGTGTCCGTGGTCCTTGAGGATCCGAAAGGCATCCTCGTCGGTCAGGTCGTCTCCTATGTAGACGCAGAGGCTGTCGGCCGGCCGGTCCCGCAGCAGGGTCGAGAGCGCCGTGCCCTTGTCGATCCCGAGAAGCCGGAGCTCGACGCCACCCTTGAACCTCGTGCACTCGAGATTGTGGCCTTCCGCGGCTCGCGTCCACACGCGGCACGCCGCTTCCTCCTCGCGACGGGCCGTTTCAGGGTCTACTCCGCGTGTGTGGAGACCGACGCTCGATATCTTCCGCTCGATTCTCCCCGCGCTTGTGAGCGCCCGTGCATCCGCCTCGGCGAGCGCGAGCAGCTCTTCCTGCTCGTCTGAGAGGACGTGGGTCTGGGCGGTGCCGTCCGGCGTGCGGAACTCCGTCCCCTGGCTCCCGCTGATGGGCAGGAGGAGATCTCCCATGAGCGTCAGCAGTTCGGAGATCGGCCGCCCGGTCATCATCGCAAGGTACGTGTCCGTCCTGTCGCGGATCTGAATGAGCAGGTCGACGACGCCGGGAAGCGGCCTCGCGCTCATCCTGTCGACCTGGAACTCCGCGATCGTGCCGTCATAGTCGAGGACGAGGCATCGATGGGAAGCGGAGCGTACGATGTCCCAGAAGTCAGGGATGCCTTCGACGGCGGGGAGCCGAGCGTCGCCCGTGTTGCCGGGACGCTCCACGCCGCCTTGCGTGTTGCCGGGACGTGCGGTCGGTCGACTGTTGCCGTCCTCCATCATACGAGCTCTATCCTGTCGCTCGCGCCGTGCATGAGCGACACCATCACGGTGAGATACTCCCTCAGGTGACGCGTGAGAAGGAAGTTGTCACGAACGAATCCGCGTGCCTTCTCACCCATGCTCTCGAGCAGCGAACGGTGGTGCAGGAGATAGCGGATCCTCAATGCGGCGCCCTCGGGAGTGGACACAAGGAACCCGGTGTGGTGGTTCACCACTTGAAGCCTTATGCCGCCTACGTTGCCGCCGATGACCGGCTTTCCCTTCCACATCGCCTCCGCGACCGTGAGTCCGAACCCCTCGCGCGTCGACTTCTGCAGGACGATGTCCGCGATCCGCTGAAGAGCGTTGATCGTGCGATGCGCGTCCGGCGGCAGCACGAGCACGTGTACGTCCGGATCGTCGCCCGCGGCCGCCCTCGTCTCGGCGAGCACGTCCTCGCCCTCGGGGTCGTCGCTTGCCCCGCCGCCCGCCAGCACGAGCTGAAGGCCGGGGCTGAATTTCTTGGCAAGCCTGTAGGCCTCGATGACGCCCACGGGGTCCTTGAACCGATCGTAGCGCGAGATCTGAGCAATGATCTCCCGGTCCCTGTCGAGTCCGAACTTCCTGCAGACCTCCCGTATCTCGCCGTCGTCCAAGGGTATGTTCTTCTCACTCAGGGGGTCGATGCTCGGGGGGATGATGTACTGCGTGTGCGGAAGCTCCTGAGAGAACGCAGGGAGCGAGAAGAGGCTCGCGTCGTACCCGGCGACGACGTCTCGAAGGTAGTTCCACACCGGTCGATGAGGACGGCTGACGTCGATGTGGCAGCGCCAGACCCACTTGCCTTGCCTCCCGGGGGTGAGACCCAAGAGAGGAGCCGGCTGCGGGTCGTGAACGAAGACGATGTCGGCGCTCTCGAGCCTGTCCCTCAGAACAACGGCGTTCCGCGCATTGACGGCCTCGTACGCCTCCAGCTGGTCGCGCGTGATGGAGACCGCGTTTCCCTGGAGCGCGTTGTGCATTGACTTCGTCGTCGCGAAAAAGTCGCTGTCACCCTCTATCACCTCCCACGTAGCGTCGATGCCGAGCTCGCGTTTCCGGGGCACGAGCTTCGCCAGGATCTCGGCGACGCCTCCGCCTACGCGCGTCGAGTTGACGTGGACGACGCGCAGTCCGCGCAGCGGCTCGG
>JAUWRQ010000253.1 GCA_030610515.1 Candidatus Eiseniibacteriota bacterium
ACTCACGGCGTCTCCCGGATCGAGCTTCCAGTACGAGACGGTGAACTCGGTTGCATCGGTGTCGGTAGGCTGGAAAACGACATCCTTGAGCACGTTCACACTCTCCGCTCGAAGGAGACGGTCAGATCTCCTTCCTGAGACCGGCTCTCAGGATGCCCATCTGGTCGCGGTACTTCGCGACCGCTCGGCGCGAGATGGTGAAGCCCATCCGCTTGAGCTCCTCTGCGATCTTCTGATCCGAGAGGGGTTTCTTCTTGTCCTCTTTGCTGATGATGCCCTGCATCGCGTCGCGCACGGCCTTCGAGGCGATCTCCTCGCCGTTCCTGGTGCGGATGCCGCTCGAGAAGAAGTATTTGAGCTCGTACGTGCCCCGAGGCGTCTGGACGTACTTCCCGCGCGTGACCCGGCTCACTGTCGACTCGTGCATGCTGACGTCGTCGGCGATCTGCTGCAGCGTCAGAGGCCTCAGCGCCGACACGCCCTTCTCGAAGAAGCCCGCCTGCGCGCGGACGATGCTCTCCGTTACGCGGACCATCGTCCTTCTCCGGTTCTCGATGCTCTGGACGATCCAGCGCGCGGCCTTGAGCTTCTTCGTGATGAAGTCGCGCTCCTCGCTCTCGGTCTCGCTTCCGAGGATCTGGCGATACGTCCGGTTGATGCGGACCCTGGGAACGTCCTGGTCGTTCAGGTAGACCACGTAGTCGCCGTCGATGTCATCGACGACGAGGTCGGGGGTGATGTATCCGGGATCGTTCACGACGGGATCCGTGCGCGGTCTGGGGTCCAGCTTCGAGATGTCGTTGATCGCGCGGCGCTGGTCCTCGATGGTCGCCCCGAGCTTCCGGCGGATCTGATCGTACTTGCAGGCTTTGAGCTCGTCGAAGCACTGCTCGACGACGCGCGTCGCGAGCGTGTCGCCGAGGCCCTTTCTCTGGAGCTGGAGGAGGAGACACTCCTCGATGGTCCTGGCGGCGATCCCGCGTGGATCGAGCGCCTGCACCATCTCGAGCGCCTTTTGGACCAGATCGACGTCGACGTGGAGCGCCTCCGCTATCTCCTCGAGCGGGTCGTTGACGTAGCCGTCCCGGTCGAGCTCGTCGATGATGTACTCCGCGATGCCCAGGAGGCCGTCGTCGGAGCACTCGACGTGGAGCTGGTGCTTCAGTTCGTCCTCGAAGGTCGTGATCGCTACCGGAACGCGCTCGAACCGCTCGTCGTCGTCGCGGGCGAGGTTCTGTCCATAGGCGTGCGCGTAGACGTCGTCGAGGTAGTCGTCCCAGTCGAGGTCCTCCGTGGGCTCGGACTCTTTGGGCTCGGACTCCTTGGGCTCGGACTCCGACTCGCCCTCCTGCTCCGCTTTCGCGGGCTCCTCGCCGGCGGTCTCGCTGCTCTCCTCGGCGGACGCCCCTTCCTCTCCCGCTCCGTCCGCCGACTCCCCTTCGGACTCGGCGGCCTCGGTCTCCCCCTCCACCTCATCATCTTCCTCATCACGTTCGAGCAGCGGGTTCTGCAGAAGCTCCTGCTTCAGGAACTGCTCCAGCTCGAGGGTCGACACCTGCAGGATCTTGAGCGCCATCTGCAACCGCGGCGTCATGACCAGCTGCTGCGTCATCCCGAGGCGGAGTCCTGGCTTCATGTCCATGGTGATCTCCCTCTTCCGGCTAGATTCCCAGTCCCCACCCGCCCCGGTCTCTCCCGAAGATCGATCCCCCTCCGCGCGCTCCGGCGCCTGGGCCCCCCTACAGCTGGAAGCGCTCGCCCAGGTAGAGCTTCTTGGCTTCCTCGTTGGTGGCCAGCTCGTGCGCGCTCCCTGAGAGGAGAATCTGTCCCTCGTACATGATATACGCCCGATCGGTCACCGACAACGTCTCTCGCACATTGTGGTCGGTGATGAGAATCCCGATGTTCCTCTCCTTCAGACGGCGGATGATCGCCTGGATGTCCTGAACGACGATGGGATCGATCCCGACGAACGGCTCATCGAGGAGGAGGAACGCCGGCCGCGGGACGATCGCGCGCGTGATCTCCACTCGGCGGCGCTCGCCGCCCGAGAGCGTGTCCGCATCGCGCGACTCCAGCTCCTCGATCCCCAGTTCGCCGAGGAGCTCACCCAGCCGGACCTCTCGCTCCTTCCGCGTTCCGCCGAGCGTCTCGAGGATCGACATCACGTTCTGTCCGACCGTGAGCCCCCTGAAGATCGACGACTCCTGCGCGAGGTATCCGACGCCCATGCGCGCCCGCCGGTACATGGGCTCGCGGGTGATCTCGGCATCGTCCAGGAAGACGGAGCCCTCGTGGGGAGACAGGAGTCCGACGATCATGTGGAACGTCGTTGTCTTCCCCGCCCCGTTCGGTCCCAGGAGGCCGACGACCTCGCCTCGTCTCAGCTCGAGATCGACGCCGTTCACGACCGTCCTGCGACCGTATCTCTTTACGAGTCCCCGGGCCTTAAGCTGGTCCGGTCCGTCTGTTGCGTTCCGCGCGGACGCGTCAGTGGTCCTCGACAAGCTCACCCTCAGGGGTTCTGACAAAGGCCTTGAAGCCGGACTTCACCTTGATGTTCTTGAGATCGGGATCGGCCTCAATGCCGGTCCCGGTGAACACGTCCTTGCCCTTGGTCACTCGCACGAACCGATCAGACTCGATCTTCCGCGTCAGCTCGTTCCACGTGAGTCTCTCGGTAGTGAGAACGCTGCCGTCGCTCGCGGTCACCACGACGTCGCCCAGGGCCTCCATGTCGTTGGTCCTGGTCTTCAGGATGCCGGTCCTGGCCGTCAGCGTGGAGGTGGCGTCGCCGTTCTCATCGTAGTAGTCGATGCGGAGTCGATCGAGCTCCGTCCGGTCGGCCTGCTCGAAGATGAGCGCGCGCTTCGCGGAGAGCGTCCAGAGCTTCCTGCCTTCCTGCGTCTGCGTCAGATTGAACCCGTCGATCTCGTGGTCCGGAAGGACGCCGGACTCCCCCTCGCCCTCGGCGGGGCCACTGCCGCAGCTCGTCAGAGCGAGCCCAAGTGCGGCGGCGAGCAGAGAGAGCGCGAGTCTGCGATCGATCTTCATGCGGATCTCCGCTGGAGGCAACCCCGTTCCCATAGCAAGCAACAGGCCAAAATGTTCGGGTCGGATCCGATTCCTGACGGCTCCCGAACCCGAGCCTCCAATATACCCGAGAAGAGGGACCGTCTCAAGGAATCCCGCAACCGGCGGCCTGCGCCGGGCGATGCGGCCCTGCGCCCCGAATCCGGGCCCACGGGGGCATTCCGGCGATGTCGGC
>JAUWRQ010000029.1 GCA_030610515.1 Candidatus Eiseniibacteriota bacterium
ACGGCGCGGACGCGCGGGTGAAGCCTCTCGTCGTTCAGGTACTCGATGCCGAGCGAGTAGCTCAGACCGTCCACGCGGTTGTAGTAGAAGTCCATCGCCGGCATGAGGCACATCGTGTCGTCGCACCAGTCGATGAAGTCCGACGAAGTCACCGTGATGAAGGGCTCGGTCGTCTCACCGGCACGGCACGGCTCCGCCGCGAGAGCGGGCAGGAGAAGCGGGACAAGAAACAACGCTGAGAGGAGCTTGCGACTCGGCACCATGGGTGTCCCGGAGGGTTCGACCCTGCAGAGGACTCAGTGAATCACCCGCCGCGCGGTGGGGATGTTTTCCTAGTTGCGACTCACGATGGTATCAGTGTAGGTGTCGGTCGTGCAACGCCGCAGGTAGAGGGATTCGGCCTCGGGGATGAGCGCGAACACGCTGCCCGCGAGCTTGTCAGTGAGTGCTGTCAGAAGCTCGCTCGGATCCTCGTCCTCGCGGGATGGAAAGACGTACTCCAGATAGAGATTCGGGCCGTCAGCGGCGAGCCCCACGATCCGCTGGGGGTTCAGCGCGAACGCAGCCTCGGGGTCTGCGGCCGTCAGTCTCTCTTCCACCTCGAGGTCGACGATACGCCTCGTGAGGTCGGTGTAGCAGATGCGCTCGAGGCCGAGCGCGCCGCACAGGGTCTCGGGTCCTTCGGGCCAGACGTTCCCGCCGGCAGTGTGGTAGAAGGCGACGTAGTCGTCGTTGGCGCCCAGGAGGTACGCAGGGACGCTTTCGGAGACGTACGGCGTGTGCTTCATTACGCCTTCCCATCCGGTGGGCATGAGCCACACGCGGTAGAAGGAGTAGTAGTGGAACCCCGCCGGGTGGAAGAACCGCGTCCGCGTGTCCTCGGCCATCACGTAGAGCCCGGACTCCTCGCCGGTCCATCCTATCGGGACGCTCCCGATCTTCGCGTCTATCACGTTCCAGCCGTCCGGAACGACGGTCTCGATGTGCGAGGCCAGGTCGGCAAGCGAATTCTGCGCGCCGGACATCTCTCTTGCGCCGGCGGGAGTGGCCAGAACCAGTAGGGCTACTGCCGTGGTGAGAATGGGGCAAGGTCTGAGGTCGTTGAGTCTCATCGTGTCTTCAGCGTCTCCTTGTGCGTCCCCTCCGGGGCTCGCTGTCGTCGCGCGGCTCGTGTCCGGTGTCCTGAGTTGCCGGGCGGTCAGTCCCTCTCTCCGGGGCCGTCCCGCGACGCGTGAAGCTGGCCGCACCCAGCTGAGATGTCGGTTCCGCGGCTCAGCCTTCTGACTACCGTCGGGCAGGTTTCCCTCAGACGTCTGAGGAAGCGGTCCGCCTTCGACTTGCTGGGGGGTGCATAGAGTGCTCCTGCAATTCGATTATAGCAAATGAGGTTGATCTTGCAAGGAAGCTCGGACGCGAACCGCGCGAGCGCGTCGGCCTCTTCCTGAGAGTCGTTCACTCCCGCGAGTAGCACGTACTCGAGCGTCACCATTCTGCCGGTCGCCTCGACGAACTCCTGAAGGGCGCTCCTGAGTTTCGGCAGCGTGTTCCTGCGGGCGACCGGCATGATCGCTTCGCGGAGCTTCTGCGTTGGAGCATTCAGGGAGACCGCAAGGTTCACCTGCAGGTCCTCACGAGCGAGTCTGCGGATGCCTTCGACGAGGCCGGCCGTGGACACCGCCATCCTTCGCGCGCCGATGCCGAGTCCCCACGGCGCATTCGCGATGCGTATGGCCCCGAGCGTGGCCTCGTAGTTGTCGAGCGGCTCGCCCATTCCCATGAAGACGAGGTTGTCCAGGCGCCGCGGAGCGGCGTGCCTCCGGAGGGCCATGATCTCCTCCACGATCTCGGCGGCCGAGAGGTTCCTGTCGAGTCCCATCGCTCCCGTCGCACAGAACGTGCATCCGAGCCTGCAGCCAACCTGTGTCGACACGCAGCCCGTGACGCGTTCCTCGTCCTCAAGGATGACCGCCTCGATGCGAGAGCCGTCTTCGTATTCGAGGAGGAGCTTCTCGGTCCCGTCGATCGAGGAGCGCTCCGACGCCACGAGCTTCGAGCGGCACGCGGCAGCTTCGACCTCGAGCCTGTCGCGGAGTGCTGCCGGGAGATTCGTCATCGAGCCGAAGTCGGTCACGTCCTTCTCGTAGAGCCAGGACGCGAGCTGCGTGGCTCGGTATCGCGGCTCACCAATCTCGGCCACGAACCGCTCGAGTCTCTCGAGCGACATTCCCTTGAGGTCAACGCGTTCCGGCGTCATCTGAAGCTCCACGTTCCAGGTCTGCCCGGGGCCCACAGCTATTGTACGCCGACTGCCGCCCGCGCGTCACCCCCGGAGCATGGCATACGCCTTGACTGCGGGTCCGCGGGGTGCTAGCTGTAGCCTTGTGGGATGCTGGCTCCGGCTTCGTGGGATGCCCGCTCGGGCCTTGCGCCGGGTGCGGGGTCCGCAAACGGAGGATCCTCCAGGTCATGAACGATCCACTGACCGTCTTCCACGAGCTCGGCGACGTGACGAGGCTGCGCGTGCTCGCGGCCATCGTCGAGGGTCGCAAGAACGTGTCGGCCATCGTGGCGGAGCTGGAGCTCTCGCAGCCACAGGTATCGTACCATCTGAAACGTCTGAAGGACGCGGGCCTGGCCGTGGAGGAGAAGGACGGTCGCTGGGTCTGGTACGAGGCGAACCGGGACGCGCCGGAGTCCCACATCCGCGAGATCATCGAGTATGTCAAGCGGTGGTCTCCCGAAGAAGCGGTGCCGGCGGAGTCCGGAGCCGGGAGACAGTCTCGGCGGCCGCGGGGCGCCGGCGCCATGCGAAAAGGGAGACGTGGAGCCGGGACCGTTGTCAGGCGCGAGGGCGGCGCCCGAGATGACCGGCCGGACGTAAGGCGACCCGTGAAGTCCGACGACGAGATAGAGGACGTCCTCCTCTGAGCGGGAGCGGTCCGACGACTTGAGCGTAAGCTGAGCGTCCGTCGGGTATCCCTCAATCGTTGTTGACGGAAAAGGGCTCCGGGTGTAGAATAACGTTGGAGGCGCAGTTCCTCCAACCGGACGATCCCTCCGTAGTCTGCGTCATCCGCCCCCGGGCGGGTTTCCATGACGCGTGCCCCCGGTGGCGACAGAAGGATACGACGCAATATCTCTATGCAGTGGCATACCACAGGGAGGATGCCCATGAACAACAGGAAGCTCCTTGCCCTGCTTGTGGTCCTTGTGCTGAGCATCGCCTTCAGTACCCCCCCGGCGATCTCAGCGACCCGCGCGTTCTGGCGCGGAGCCACTTCCACGCCGGGCGAGGTGAACGCCTGGAACTGGAAGGGTGACGGCGATACATCGGGCGACGACGATCGCTGGGGTGACCCCAACGACAACGACCCCCAGGACGAGGTGCCCGCGGACGAGGACACGCCTGAGGAACCGCCTGAGGAACCGCCGGAGAAGCCGGTGGTACCGGGACGGGTTCTGTGCGTGTTCCTCTTCGGCAATTGGTTCGTTCTCTAGTCACGAGAGACCTCGCGTCCTCAGGCGGCGAACGAACGGGGCCACTGAGTGGCTGACAAGCGACCGGACGAAATACCCGAGCGCGAAATGCTCGAGGCGTTGAAGAAGGCGATGGCCTCGCAGAGCTCGCACGAGGCTGCGGCTACGGCCATCCGGCTCGGCGACGTCTATCTGGGCTCGGACAGCTACAACGACGCCCTCGGATACTACGGCAAGGTCCTCGACGGAGAACTCGGCGAGAAGCTCGATGACACCGAGGCCGCGGAGGTCTACGTCCGGATAGCGCGCTGCCATCTGGGTCTCGGCGAGTACCGCGAAGCCCGTGCTGCGTGCGCGAAGCTCGACGACCTCGAACTCGAGGAGGGTTCCGCGGAACTCTGGGCGGAGGCGAACGTCGTCCTCGCCCGAGTCGAGATCGAGAGCGGCCGCTACGAAGAGGCACTGCGCGCCGCTCAGAAGGCCTATGACACAGTCAAGTCCCTGCCCGAAGGCACGCTCCTCGCGGAGGCCGGCAAGGCGCTCGGCATCGCCAACGTCGAGCTCGGAAACATGGGCACCGCGAGGGACTACTTCACCGATTACCTTGTGACTCAGAAGAGGCTCGGGAGCGAGGCAGGCCTTGCCGCCGCGTACAACAACCTCGGCATTCTGGCCAAGCGTTCCGGGGACCTCAACGGCGCGCTCGACTACCTGACGAACGCGCTCGAGATAGACCGTCGTTTGGGTGGATTCGCCGCCATCGCCGACAGGCTCACCAACATCGGCACCATCCTCTACAAGCTCTCGCGCTGGGCCGAGGCCGAGGAGCGGCTGATCGAAGCGAAGGAACTCTACTCGCGGATCGGCGCCGTTCGAGGTCTCGTCGCGACGCAGATGGCTCTGGGCAACGTCTGTCGTGTCCGGCGCGAGTGGGGCCGCTCGCGGGAGCTGTTCCAGAGCGCGCTCCGCACTAGTCAGGATCGCGGGTACCTGAGAGCCGAAGCGCTCGCGCTCGAGTTCCAGGGCGACTTGGAACTCGACCAGGGCAACACCGAGGAGGCGCTTGGCACGCTCAACCGCGCGCTCGGCTGCGCCTATCGTCTCTCGTCGAACAGCGACGTCGTCGTGGAGGTCCTGAGGAGAAGGGCCGAGGCGCTCTTCGCTCTGGGCAGGATCAGCGAGGCGGAGCGCGATTGCTCGGACGGCGTGAGGCTCTGCCGTGACCTGGGCGACAGGCTGGAGGAAGGCGCACTCCTGCGTGTGCTCGCGAGCATCTGCTACTCGAAGGGCGAGCAGCCGGCCGCCGAGGTGCTTATCGCGCGCGCGGAGGAAATCCTCAGACGCGTAGGGGGTTCGTTCGAGCTCGCGCGGACCGCTCTGGCGGACGGGATAGGCCTCCGTGAGTCCGCGACGGATGCGGACGTTCCGATCGACCGTATCGAGGCCCGGCTCTCCGCGGCGGAAGCTGTCTTCACACGCGTCGGTGCCGGTTACTGGGTGGCCAAGTGCCAGCTCCAGCGCGGCAAGGCGCTCCAGCGCGCTGGCCAGACCGACCGGGCGAGGAGCTGGCTCGAGAGAGCGCGCCTCAAGTTCGAGGTGGGTCACGACAGCCAGGGCCTGGCCGAGGTGGACGCGGTGCTTCGGGAGCTTGACGCCGAATTGGCCGACGCCGGCGTCTCTCGCAAGGGCCGGTACGCCGCCATCGCAGAAGGGTACAGGTTCCTGGAGACCGGGGAGCCCAAGGCCGAGGACATCCACAGGCTCGCGGAGGAGATCGCGAACGCCGTTGCCGCAGACAGACTCGTCCTCTTCTCGATCGGAGAGGAGTCGGGTCCGGTCGTTGTCACGTCTGTCGACAGCGCCGGTCACGGCGTCGCCGACGTCGGCCGGTTCGTGAGGTCGACGATCGCCTCCCGGGGCTGCTCACACGCGCTCGTCATCAGCGACGCGCGCTCGTCCGACGCGCTCGTTCCCCGCGCTGTCGGCGCGGTCGTCGTCATTCCCGCCCGCGTCGGCGTGAACCGCGACCGCATGTGCCTCGTCTACGCCGACCGTTCAAAGACCGACTCCCTCGTTCCGTTCACGCGCAGTGACGTCGAGTTCATAGGCGCGGCCGCGAGGCTCCTGGGGCTGGCGTGCGCCCGTGCGCACGAGAGCCACGAGTGGGCGGCCCACGGACAGATCGCGCTCGAACTCGGGAGCGCCGCACGGTCCTCAGGCATCATCACGCGCGACCCGGAGATGCTCCACATCCTCGAGGACGCCGAGCGGCTGAAGGACAGCCGCGTGCCCATCGTCGTCCGCGGGGAGTCCGGCGTGGGTAAGGAACTCGTGGCGAAGGCGATCCACGATGGCGGACGGAGCCTCACGGGCAAGTTCGTGGCGCTGACCGCGGGCGCGATCGCGCCCCATCTTCAGGAGAGCGAGCTCTTCGGTCACATCAAGGGCGCGTTCACAGACGCTGATCGGGACCGGGAAGGTCTCGTCCAGACGGCGGCGGACGGAACGCTCTTCCTCGACGAGGTTGGTGAGATGAGTCCGCAGCTGCAGGTGAAGCTGCTGCGGTTCCTGCAGAACGGCGAGTACCGCAGGGTCGGCGAGAACATCATCCGGACGAGCAACGCCCGCGTCATCTCGGCGACGAACAAGGATCTGGCAGAGGAGGTCCGCCAGAACAGATTCCGCCGCGACCTCTTCTACAGGCTGTGCGCGGTCGTGATCGAGGTTCCTCCGCTCCGCGAGAGGCCCGACGACATTCCGCTCCTGATGGAGCACTTCCTCGAGATGTACGCCAAGAGGGAGAGCAAGCACGTGGCCGGGTTCACCAGGGAGGTGCGCGAGCTCTTCCAGCGACACGACTGGCGCGGCAACAACGTGCGCGAGCTCGAGAATGAGGTGCGGCGCGGCGTCGCGCTGTGCGACGACGGTCAGGTCATCGGTGCGGACAAGCTGAGTTCGGAGCTGCGCGACAGCTACGGTCATGAGCTCGGGCTCCCCGACTCGGGGGGGCGTTCGCTGAAGGACGAGGTCGAGGCTCTTGAGAAGGCGCGCATCCTCGAGGCGCTCGGTAGAACCGGCTGGAACAAGCAGGGGGCGGCCGACATACTCGGGATATCGAGGACCGGTCTCCACGCCAAGATGCGGAAGTACGGAATCGGATAGGGCCGCCCGCGTGGGCGGCGCGCTCCCCGCGGGCGCGGCCGGCGAACGAGACGATGAGGACCCCGGGTATCTGCCTGGGGTTTTTTCTTGTTCTGAGCAGTTGTTCAGCGCGTCGAGAATTGGACGGTGCGTCGAAAGTCCGACGGACGGCGTAACCCGGTTTCGATGCGACAGTTGCGGGACCAACGGGGGCGTGGTGGTTCGGGACCGTCGAGAACGTGTCACCTCTCGAAGTCGTGCACATGAGGACGGTGGACGCGCAATCGCGCAACTCCATAGCGCACAGTCTATTACACGACACGATTCCGCTGCGAATCGGCCATGCGATTCCACGTTTCTGGCACACTCCATGCCCTAGTAAGGTGTGCAAGCAGTTGACAGCTGAATATGGGGGGGTGGAGTAGCCAGGGTGTTATTGAAGCAGGGGGGGCGAGTCCGGTCGCTCTTTGGTCTGCTTCACTCCTCCGGAAGATCGCTCCGCCGGGGCAGCGGCGGAGATGACATAGAGGAGAAGGAATGCCGGGGACGGCGGGTGTGAAGATAATGGTCGTGATCCTGCTCATCGGAATCGTCTCGCCGTTTCTCGGCTGAAAAGCCAGACAGCCCTTTAGAACTTCCTCTCACGCTGTAAGCGATATTGACAGACGAATAGTGGGACTCTCGAGGAGCCGGCAGCATCGTGGACCGCATCTGGCGCAGGCTCGGCTCTTCGCAGCGGCTCCATCCCGACGCGCAACTCTGGTCGGTTAATTGCACTCACCTCCGCAGGGATGGAGCCAAACCGCACGGCCGGCAGGTACTTCGTGGATCTCCCGCAACCACCCTGCCGGCCGTCCTCTTTTCTCCACCCCGATGTCCCGACACCCCGTCTGAACTCCCTTTCGGTGTTCCATGTCAGTTACGACTTCACGCGTTGACTTGCACGTTGAACTCAGGAAGGTGGCCGCGGGCTTCGAGTCCGTGGTCGGCGACCTGCGTCCCGGAGCTGCGGGCTCGGCCGGCAGCTCGGGTGCGTTCGCTCGTCCCGGGTCGCCCGGGGGTTCGGGCGGCGGTGCCGGCGCGTTTGCGGACCCGGGCATCACACCACGCAACTTGTCTCTGACGCTTCCGTTCTATCTGATAGAGGGCTTCCCGTTCGATGGAGACCTCGACGCCGCGCGCGCCATGTCCCTCGGGAACGCGTTCGGCGCCGCTCACTTCCTCGCGCAGGATCGCGTGCTCGACGGGGAAGAATCGGCATCGCCGCGAGGCGCCTGGTTCTCCGATCTCTGCTTCGCTCACTTCACAAAGACCTACTGCGCGCGGTCGGCGGGGGCGCCGCTGCTGTGGCCGTGTCTGGAACGTTTTCTCAGTGTTTACTTCGAGAGCCTCGCCTGGGAGCAGGAGGTGCTGTGGGCCGTGAGC
>JAUWRQ010000329.1 GCA_030610515.1 Candidatus Eiseniibacteriota bacterium
CGCCTGGAGGCCAAGCTTCGGTCGTTGGTGGAGAAGCTGGGCCAGTGATCACGCGAGGTATCTCGGAAGAATCGAGAAACGTTATAGAGCGCGCGGAGCTTGCCTCTGTGAGACCTTGGCAGATTCGTGAGGGTCTTTCGTGCCGGAATCCAAGAACAGCGAGATGAACAGCGTCAAGGTAGAGATCTACGGGTCGGAGTACCGCATCCGCGGCGACGCGGACGCGGAGTCGATCCAGGAGATCGCTCACTACGTTGACAACAAGATGGGCGAGGTTTCCGACGCGACATCGGTAGGTTCTGCGCTCAAGGTCGCCATTCTGGCGGCGCTGAACATCGCCGGAGAGCTCTTCAGGGAGCGTGAGGACCGCAACAGGCTCCTCGCGCAGGTGCACGAGCGTGCCGAAGAGCTGACCCGTTCTCTCGATTCGGAGCTTTCGGAGTAAGGGCTTCTGAAGCTGCGGCGCCCCACCCCGGGGACGACCGCGGGGAGTCCCTTGATCGCCCGCGAGATCGCTGCGCCCTCTTGTCCCCGACGGGACTTCCGTCCTCATACCGTGTGCAGGCATCCATCATCCGTTCTGTGAAGCAGCAGGAGGGTGGTCGTGAGCAGCAAGAGCCCGGACCTGTTCCAGGTCGAGCACGCGGCGGAGCACGTCTCGCTCGCGAGACGGATGCGTCCGCGGACGCTCGCGGACTACGAGGGCCAGAGGCACATGCTGGCCCAGGGCTCGCTCCTGCGCCGTGCGATAGAGTCGGACCGGCTATTCTCGATGATCCTCTACGGCCCTCCCGGGAGCGGCAAGACCTCGCTCGGACACGTCATCGCGGGTGCCACGAGTTCCGCCCTCACGATGCTGAATGCTGTCGAGGCCGGGGTGGGGGATCTCAGGAGGGCCGTGGCCGAGGCGCGCACCCGCGCACCGCGACGGACGATCGTCTTCATCGACGAGGTCCACCGCTTCAACAAGGCCCAACAGGACGTGCTCCTAGGCCCGCTCGAGAACGACGTCATGACCATGATCGGGGCCACCGTCGAGAACCCGTTCTTCTATCTGAATCACGCTCTTCTGTCACGCGTCCAGGTCTTCGAGCTGAGACCGCTCCTCTACGACGAGGTGGCCTCGATCGTGGATCGTGCGCTCGTCGACGCCGAGAGGGGTCTCGGAGACTACAAGGTCGAGCTTGCGCCCGAGGCGCGCGACCACCTCGTGGCCAACTCGCTGGGCGACGCCCGGAAGGCGCTCAGCGCTCTGGAACTCGCCGTTCTCTCCACGCCCCCGAACGGGAACGGCGTCATACGGATAGGCCTCGAGGCCGCCACCGAGTGTCTCGTCAAGAGGGTCGTGCGGTACGACCGTGACGGGGACTCGCACTACGACGTGGCGTCCGCCTTCATCAAGAGCATCAGAGCCTCGCAGCCGGACGCCGCGCTCGCGTGGATGTCCCGGATGATGTCGGGCGGCGAGGATCCGCGGTTCATCTCGAGACGCCTTGTGATCTCGGCGTCCGAGGACATAGGCATGGCCGATCCGCGGGCCCTCCTGGTGGCGGTCGCCGCGGCCAGGGCGACCGAGATGATAGGCATGCCGGAGGCCAGATACGCGCTGGCGGAAGCCTGCGTCTACCTGGCGACGGCTCCGAAGAGCAGGAGCTGCGCGGACGCCGTGGGCGCCGCGATGGAGGACGCCGAGCGGGGCGAGGCGCTCGAGGTCCCCGAGCATCTGAGGAGTGCCGGTTACGCCGGCGCCTCAAGGCTCGGGCACGGCACCGACTACGAGATGCCGACCACAGAGTCGGAGGGAAGGAAACAGGAGTTGGCGCCCGGCGGCAGGAGGTACTCCCGGCCGGGAGAGAGTGGGTATGAGAGGGAGGTCCGGGCCCGTCTGCAGGACTGGGACGACGGCCCTCGGGACCGCAATTAGATAGATGGGAGGGTGAGTCTGGCATGGGACAGTGGGGAGCGGTAGTCATCGCGTTCCTTGTCGGTGTCGGCGTCTTCCTCGCGGGCTGGTTCGCCCGCAGGATCGTCGATCGCGGCAAGATCGTGAGCGCTGAGGAACTCGCAGAGAAGATCATCAGAGAGGCCGAGAGAGAGGGCGAAACCCAGAAGAAGGCGGCCGTCCTCGAGGCGAAGGACGAGTGGTACAAGGCCAAGGCCAAGTTCGAGGAGGACACGTCTCAGACTCGATCCGAGGTCGACAAGCTGCAGCGGCAGGTCGAGAAGCGTGAGGAGAACCTCGAGAGGAAGGTCGAGTTCATCGAGAAGAAGGAAAGCGAACTCGTTCAGCTTGACGCGGAGCTCGCGAAGCGGGACAAGAGCGTCGCAGAGCGTTCGGAGAACCTCTCGAAGCTCATCGAGGAACAGAACGAGCGGCTGGAACGCATCGCCGGCATGAACCGCGACGACGCGAAGAAGCTGCTCATCAGGAATATGGAGAGCGACGCGCGCCTCGAGGCCGCGCGGATGATCAAGGACATAAAGGACGAAGCGAGGCGTCAGGGGGACAAGGAAGCCAAGCAGGTTCTGACGCTCGCCATCCAGAGGTGTGCCGCCGACCACGTCGTCGAGTCGACGGTGTCGGTGGTCAATCTGCCCAACGACGAGATGAAGGGTCGTATC
>JAUWRQ010000196.1 GCA_030610515.1 Candidatus Eiseniibacteriota bacterium
CACGAAGTCGTACGTCCACACATGGTCCCGATGCTCAGGCCTCAGACGCACGCACGAGCCGTCGGCAAGCCACAACCGCTTCGGCTGCCTCTTCGGAACCCTCAAGCCCTCCTCGCGCCAGATCCGCTCCACCCGCTTATGGTTCACACGCCAGCCCTCGGCTCGAAGCAGCGCCGCCACTCGGCGATACTCGTACCGCCGGTACTCGCTCGCCAGAGCCACCACCCGTTCCACGGGCGTGGCCTCGTCGTCGGCCACCCGGCACTCGTACCGCTGTGTGCATCGTGACTGGCCAAGGACCCGGCACGCTCGACGCTCGCTGACGTCGAGTGCGTCACACACATGCTCTACAGCCCGACCGCGCTGCGCCGGGCTCATGAGTTTCCCCGAGATGCCTCCCTCAGGATCGCGATGTCCAGCGCTTGTTCACACACACGCCGCTTCAGAGGAGTGTTCTTTCGCTCCAGCTCCTTCAGGCGCTGCCGCTCCTTCGTTGTCAGGCCGGGACGGATCCCCCGATCCCGTTCGTCCTGCCGGACCCAGTTCCGAAGAGTCTCCGCCGCGCAGCCGGTCTTCTCCGGGATTGAACGGATCGTGGCCCACTTAGAGCTGTACTCCTTCTCGTGGTCCAGCACCATCCGCACAGCGGGTTCACGCACTTCCGGCTAATACCGCCTTGGCTTCCCCATGAACCCACATTCCTCTGTCTTGTTCGCGACACTGCGACCGTGGTAGAATTGTGGCGACTAAAGAGTCTCCTCCGCGCCTGCTGAGCGTCTTACGGAGATGTGCGACCATCACTGCCGGGGCCGCGACCCTCCCGGACGGCGCGGCCCTTCCCCATGTCCACTGGCCCGCGACCGCAAGTCACAGACGTTGCGCGCACCCCTAGGGGCAGACACCGATCACGGAGGATGATCATGACGCGAAACCGGGTGGAGAACATGATCGTCCTTGCGCTCATCCTGGCAATTGGCGTCATGTACTTCGCGACGATGCGTGAGGGCCACGACTGGAGTGGTGACTCCGCGCATCATTACCACCACGCGAGGAACATCGTCAGTGGGATCGCGTACGACGAGACCGGCTACATCATGAACCCGCAGTTTCCCGGTCTCTCCCCGCAGTCGTACCCCCCCGGGTACCCGCTTCTCCTCGCTCCACTCGTTCACTGGTTCGGTTTCGATCTCACGCCCATGAAGATCGAGATCATAATCCTCTTCATGGCCTTCCTTGTCGCCTTCGACTTCCTTGTGCGAGAGAACCTGTCGTTCCGGTCGACCGCGGCAGCTATCGCGATCGTCGGTCTGTGGCCGTACTACTGGAAGTTCAAGGACTTCACGTTCTCCGACATTCCGTTTCTACCGTTTCTTTTCATTGCTCTCTTCCTGATGGACCGCGCCTACCGGCGGGAACTCGCGGACAGGCCGCCCCCCACATACGTCGTCCTGGTGTCGTTCTCCCTGTGGTTCGCCTACGCGACGAGGACGATCGGCCTTGTCCTCGTGCCGGCCCTCCTGCTCCACGATCTTATCAGATTCAGGAAGCTGACGAGATTCGCGCTCGGCGTGACGGCGGGAACGTTACTTCTCGTCGTGCTCCAGGAGATCGTCTTCTCGGGGACGCGAACCTACATGGCACAGGTGGAAGTGTTCGACTTAGCGGCAATCCGGTACCGCGCGGTCCGGTACGCCTTCTGGCTCAGCACGGTGTGGAAGAACGGCCACTCGCGTGCCTTGGCCCGCGCGTTCTTCCTTCTTACGTCGGTCCTCGCGGCGGTCGGCTGCGTGGCGACGGTTCGGCGGAAAATCACCGTCCTCGAGACGTTCGTCCCGCTCTACATGGCTCCTCTACTTGTCTTCGAGGGGAACACGTCCCGCTACATCTTTCCTCTCATCCCGCAATACGTGTTCTACGTCTTGATCGGCATCGAGAAAAAGGTCCTCATCCGTACCGAGAGGACGAGGCAAGTCGTGTTCGCCGTCTTCGTCCTGCTCGTGCTCGCGTCGTTCGGAGCGACATACACGACGTTCGATTACGGAGCCGTGGGGCGAGAGATGTCAGACGTGGAGGCCGAGGGGTTGTTCGCGTACGTGCGGGAGGAGACCGACCCGAGCGACATCTTCGTGGCGCGGAAGCCTCGACTCCTCGCCTTCCACACCGACAGGAGCGCGACGGTCTACCATGAGCCTGTGGATGACGCGGACCTCTGGGCGTACTTGAGGAGCGTAGACGTGAGCTACGTGGTTCGTGCACCGAACGATCTCGACTTCTTCCGGCGATTCGTCGACGCACACCAGGACCGGCTCGAGCTCGTGTACTCGAACAGCCAGTTCGCGCTCTACAAGATCAACTGGACGGAACCGACGGAGGACGCTTCCCTTCCCGCCGGTCAGTGAGAGGATTCCGAATCCGCCGTGCTTCTCACGAGTACAATCCGCTTCTGCCCCAACTCGGACCTAGTGGTACTATCAGAGGAGCACCCGCGTCAGGTGATCCGCAGACGCTCCTCTCCCTTCCCCTCGCGATCTGGATCCTCACCCACTTCTTCTCTACGCTCCCCGCGAGCCTCGAGGATGCCGCTCTAGTGGACGGATGCACGCCGTTCCAGGTGTTCCTCTGGGCCATCTTTCCGCTTGCGGCCCCGGGATTCGCCACATCCGCAGTGCTCATCTTCAGCTTCGCCTGGAACGAGCTCCTTTTCGCACCGATCATTATGTCCACGCCCGAGTCGAGGACGGTGCCGGTCGCCCTCGCGCTCTTCGCCGGGCTAGACGAGTTCCTGTGGGCGACGATCACGGCGGCGACGGTCGTGAGGATCGTGCCCGTGGTCGGCACGTGCGTCGAGTGGGGTGTCGAGGCCCGGCTCAGTCCTCCTCGAGCCAGCCGAGCGGGAAGTCCGGGGGGAGTCTCTCGATCTCGAAGAGCGTCGCGATGAGTTCGTCGTCGGAGCCGGCCCGGTTGGGATTGACGAACTCCCACACTATCTCTTTACTGGCCGTGACCTCAAACGCTCTTCCGCTGTCCGATTCGGTGATGAGCGTGTTGCCGTTCGGGAGGCGCTGGTTCGACCCGCATGTTTCGCTGTGGAACGGTCCGTCCCTGTCTCCACGGTAGGACCAGAAGACCTCCTGCGTGAAGGGATCGAACTCCACCACCTCCGAGACGCCGTCTCCGGCCTCGTTGTTAAACAGAAGCACGTGGCCGTTCTCGAGCACTGTAGGCTGGTGTTGCACCTTCCACCGCCCGGCGAGCGCCCAGATGACCCTCTCCTTTTCCAGATCGACGACCGCGATGGTGTCGAGCGACCGGAAAGACAGGAGCACATTGCCCGCTCTGAAGGCCCCTGAGAGATGTTCAAGCCTCCCGTCGAGAACTTCGATGGTGTTCGTTTGCAGGATGTTGCTGGAGTCTTCAGCCACGCGATCAAGAAGCGGAGCATAGGGCGAGTTCTCGAACGCATCGAGGATCGACATCCTCCGCCTCACCTCACCGTCGGGGCTCAGGATGGTGATGAAGTCCTCGAGCACGGGACGGCCTTCTCCCTCGTCCGGTATGACCAGCGCCTCCTGGTCCAGCGTATAAATGGAACCGTCCTTCGCCATGAAGATGTCGTGGTGGGTTCCTCCCGGGTAGGCCCAGAGCAGGTTCGAGTCCTTGTCGACCTTGATCAGGCCGAGCCAATCGAAGATCGCCAGGACGTCCCCGTTCTCGTAGAGGTACGCGCGTCTCCAGTACTCGGTGTGCTGGTCATCGGCGGGCACATCGTGATCCGGCCAGACGCTCCAGAAATCGTGGCTCCACGTGTGGAGGATCTCGCCGCTCATAGTCATGAGCGAGGCCTCGGTCCC
>JAUWRQ010000310.1 GCA_030610515.1 Candidatus Eiseniibacteriota bacterium
ACCTCTCTGGACTACGGGCCCCTCGAGGGTGCCGCGAAGAGCGCGCACAAGGAGGATCTCTTCCAGTACATCCGAGCGGCGAGCGGCGAGACTGATGTGTTCGTGGCCAGACGGCCCCGCGTGCTTAGCCTCTACACGGGTCGCAGCGCGTCCGTCTACCATCAGGCGTCGGACGACGATCTGTGGTCGTACTTCGAGCACATCGGCGCGGACTACCTGGTGTCCGGGCCCGAGGACACGGATGGCTACCGAGCGTTCATCGAGAGATCGACGGATCGACTTGAGGTAACGCACGAGAACCCGCAGTTCACTGTGCTGGCCGTAGACTGGACCGAGGGTTTGGCAAGGAGCCCCGCGAGATGAGGATATGCGACGCAGTGGATTGCGGATGCTCTGCGAGAGAGCCACAGGGACGCGAGCCGGTTTCACGCCCACACCGTAGGTCGGCTGCTGCGGAGCATCGAAGAACACAAGGCGGCGAGCGAGTCCTGGGTGGATCAAGGAATCCAGGCTCTCGAACTCGCGGTTCACGGCCGTACGCTGTTCACGACGAAGAAACCCGCAGAGAAGAGGCGCTCTCTGAGCTTCTTGCTTTCGAACCACAGCTGGAAGAACGGTGAGCTCAGTGCCGAGTTCCGACAACCGTTCGACATGTTTGCAGTTGCAGCAACTCCACACCAAGAGAGGAAGGCCGCCGGGGGCGCTCACCGACGGCCTCTCTGAGAGCTGGTACCCCACGTGCTGCGCGCTCCGGCATACAGCCTGACCGGTCTCTACAGTGTCGACTCCCGTCCCCGCGGCGCCGTCGGCTGGCCGACGCGGTCGACGCGGCCGCCCACCGGCGCTTCGCCCCGTGTTTCCCTCAACGAGAAGAGAGAGACCGCAATCGCTTCCTACGAACGCGACAATCTGGACTGCGATGTACTAGCTGTCGTCCTCGAAGGTGTTGTCCCCAAGCAATTCGCCGACGATATCCGGCTAACCAGGGCCGTTTGTGGATTCGCCCTGCATCGACATCCCGCTGCAGGCTCCCGACCAGCAGACGAGGTCGTAGTCGCTGCTCGTGTTGTAGAGGACGCCTTCCTCTCTGATGGCGTTCGAGTGCTTGACCTGAAGGGAGGCAGCTTGGGCAACCTGCGTCTGGGCGGAGACAGACGACCAGGTGCAGCGTTGGCGCCGTCACCTTCCGGCGCGGACCGGAGCTCCGGTGGCTAGCACGGCCCCCCTCTCGCGCCGCTTCTCCTCCGGCCCCTCGAGATGGAAGTCCGCGCTCATGGTGTGCTCCTTCCGTCGCTCCGCTACCCGCGCTCTGCCAAGATGGCCTCGATCACCTGCTCGAGCTGGTCGTCCCTGAGCTCCGGGTAGAGGGGCAGGCTCAGACACGTCCGCGCCAGCTCCTCGGTCACGAGCAGGTCACCCTCGTCGGACCCCATACCACGGAACGGCCCCTGGAGATGGATGGGGATCGGGTAGTGAAGGCCAGTCGCCACACCGCGCCTGCCCAGCGATGCGGCGAGCGCGCTGCGGTCGTCGTCCCGGATGACGTAGAGGTGGTAGACGTGCTTCCCTGGTGTCACCTCCCGCGGCGTGATCACCCGGCAGTTGCCCAGACGCTCGTCGTATGCGGCCGCGAGGGCGCGCCGCCGGTCGTTCCACGCATCGAGGTGCTTGAGTTTCGCGCTCAGGACGGCGCCCTGAATCCCGTCCATGCGGTAGTTGTAGCCGACGTGGTCGTGCACGTAGCGCTCGGTCTGTCCGTGGTCCCGAAGCATCCGCGCTCGGGCGGCCAGGGCGTCGTCGTTCGTCGTGACGGAGCCCGCCTCACCGTAGGCGCCGAGATTCTTCGTGGGGTAGAAGCTGAAGCAGCCGACGGTCCCCATCGAGCCCGCGCGACGCCCCTTGTACTCCGCTCCGGGCGTGTGGGCGCAGTCCTCGATGACAGGGATGCCTCGGTCGCTCGCGATGGCGAGGATGGGATCCATGTCCGCGCACTGGCCGTACAGATGCACGAGGACGATGGCCTTCGTCTTCGGCGAGATGGCGGCCTCGAGCTGTTCGGGGTCCAGCGTGTATGATCTCGGGTCGATGTCGACAAACACCGCGCGCGCCCCGAGGTAGAGGATCGGCCAGGCCGTCGCGACGAAACTCATCGACACGGAGATGACCTCGTCACCGGGCCCCACACCCACGGAGCACATGGCCAGGTGCAGCGCACTCGTGCCGCTCCCGACGGCGACGCATTCCTCCACGCCGCAGTACGCGGCGAAGTCCTCCTCGAACCGGCGCGTCGCCGGGCCATTCGAGAAGCCGACGTCGTCCAGAACCGAGTCGATGGCCGCGCGGATCTCGCCTTCCATGGACGCCAATTGCGCCTTGAGGTCGATGATCGGGACCTTCCGGTTCGTCACGGTCTCCCCCTCTCGCGCCGTCGCTCTTGAGCTGGCCTACTTCCGGATGCGGAGTCCTAAGAGGACGAACGGCCTCAGCATGCGCCACCAGCCGGTGACGGGACGGATCTTCGTGTACTCCACACCCTTCTCGTCGGGGTAGCGCTTGGTCACGGGCACCTCGGTGACCGCGTATCCCAGCGTGTAGGCCTTCCAGTGCACGTAGTATTCGTACTCGTACGTGTCGAGCCAGTCCTGCCAGATGTCAATCTCGGGATCGTCGAGCATGGCGAGGCGGTAAGCCCGGAACCCGTTCGTCAGGTCGGTGCAGCGCCGGCGCGTGTAGACCGTGAAGAGGAAGCTCAGGAGCCTGATGGAGACGCGCCGGAAGAGCGGGAG
>JAUWRQ010000018.1 GCA_030610515.1 Candidatus Eiseniibacteriota bacterium
AGCGTCATGATCTGGGCCACGACCACGAACAGCGCCAGAAACGCGATGGTTCGCCTGAGCGCGCGGAAGTCGCGCATTCCCAGTGTGAAGAGAGCGATGAGGATTCCGGCCCAGGCAGAACGGGAGTACGTGTAGAGCACGGCGATGAAACCGAAGAGGACCGCGATGTTGCCGACGACGCGATGGGCGAACCGCTTGAGGTGATCGGTCATGTAGAACCAGAACGGCATCGCCATGATGAGGAACGCGGCGAACAGGTTGGGATGACTCAGTCCGAACCACCCCCCCTCACCCACGCCGCCGGTCCTTCCACCAACCACTCCGCCCTGCAGCTCGGCTTCGGTGACGGCGCGCGCCGTCTCGACGGCTCCGCTGACTCGGGCGTAGAGCCCCACGACGGCGACGAGAACCGCGGATCCCGCGAAGAACAGCGCGAACCGCCGGAGGTCCGACGGCTTCCGGAGAAGGGTGACCACGAGGTAGAACCAAGCGAAGTAGAGGACGTTCTCCTTGGCGTACAAGAGGATCCGCGCCTGCGCGCGACCGTCGGCATTGAAGTTGACGTTTGCGGCAGAGGTGAGCAGGACCAACAGGACGAAGATGACCACGACGACGTCGAGAGGAGTCCGCCTGAACAGTGGGCCTCTGGCGGCCAGATCCCGATCCGCGAAGTAGCGGATGACGTAGACCAGCCAGACGCCCAGGACCGCCAGATTGAAGCCGCTGACGTGAAAAATCTTGACGTCGCCGACCGTGAAGCCGGGGCGCGCGAAGGGAATCATGAGGACGAGCGCCGGGAGCGCCCACTCGACCTTGATGAGTGTGATGACGAGAATGCCCATCGCCATCGTGTAGACGATGAGGTGCAGCGGAGATGGCAGGCTGATCTTAGTGAGCAGTACGTAGGCGACCGCGGCGTAGAACAGAAGCGCCGCCGCCCAGACAGGCCAGGAGCGCCCGAGGACTACCTCGCTCTTCTCGTAGGCTGCCTGGATGGTGCGAGTGATTCCGCCCACTTGGGTGCTCCCCAGCCGGACCCGAGTCCCGCGGCAGAGGCCCTGAAACTCGATTCGCGTCGCGCATATGCACGCCCGTGCCGTTCATCCGCCGGAAGAGGAACTTCCCAACCCTAGATGCGATCGTACACGAACTGCGGGATGTAGAACCGGCGGCGATTGAGAACGGTGCCCAGAGTACTCGCCCCAGCCTCGTCCAGAAGGTCGAGGGCGCGCGCCGGAAGCTGTCTCCGGGTGTGCCCCGCGCGAACGACGACCACGACGCCGTCACAATGCCCCGAGAGCTGAATGCTCTCGGAGTACGCGAGGATCGGAGGAGCGTCGATCACCACGAACCGGAAGCGTCCTCTGAAACCCGACAACAGCGTCCCGATCCGCTCGTCTCCCGCGACGCGCGGAGGCGCGATCACGGGACGTCCGGAGGGGAGTATCGAAAGCCTGGGAGTGCCCGAGTCACGCAGGCAGTCCTCCAGGTCGGCACCGCCGAGGATGTGATCCGTGAGGCCGGGGTCGCGACGGACGCGGAAGACCTCGTGCACCGACGGCCGGCGCAGGTTCGCGTCGATGAGCAGCGTCGAGGATTCGCCCCGCTCCGCGACTGTCGAGGCGAACTCCCTCGCGACGGTGCTCGTTCCCTCACCCGATACGGCGCTCGCGAAGAGGAGCACCCGCGTCTCGAGATTCGGGAGCGCCAGAGCCACATCGGAAGCCAGCGCCATGTACTGCTCGGCCTCGCCGGCGGAGAACCGCAGTGGACGAGAAGGCGAGACGATGCGACCGGGCTCGGACATCCCTGCCGACCATCCGTCGCGTCCTTGTTCCCGACGCGCCCTGTCCATTGCCTTTGAGATCTCGCTCATCATCGCTCCGCGGACCGCGGCTCGCGCCCGGTCCCGCACGGTCTCGTGCTACTTCCTGGTAACCCACGCGTCCGCGTGGCCCATGTCCCTGAAGTACTCGGCGGCCGTCTTCGCCGTCGCGAGCGAGTCGAAGCCCGCGTCGAGGACGATGCGGTGCCACAGGCCGCGTTCACCCAGATCGACGGTCCACACGGACGCCGCCATCCCGTCGGCCGCCAGCGCTTCCACCTGACGAAGCGCCGCGTCCCTGCTCCGGCTGGACGCCGTCACGATCACGTAGCGCCTGTCGGCAACGTCCGTTTCGATCGGGGCCCCTGCCGTCTCCAATCGGTCGGTCGCCGCCCGCTCATCGGCTGACTCATCGACATCGGCTGCTGCACCTTCGTCCCGGCGCTCCCACTGAACGGTCTCGTCCGTGTGGACCGCGGACTCCGACGTGAATGCCGCGTCCACAGCGTCCGCGTCCCGAGGTTCCGGCTGCGCTGTGTCTTCGAGATCGACGTCGGGCCGTGCCACCGTCGCCGTGGACATCTCACCCGCCGCGAGCGTGTCGATGGCGTCCTCGTGGGCCGCGAGCGCCTCCTCCCCCGGCGAGAGCGGCGCGCCCTCACGACCCTCGAAGTAGAACACCGCGCTCACGGAGATGGCCACGACGGCGAGAGCGGCCACCAGAGGCGCCGCCCAGCGTACCCTGGAGCGTCCCCCTCGCCGCTTCGCTCGGCCGGTCGCAGGCGACTCGTCGGCCGACGCACGCTTCTCGGGGGTCGGAGGTCCGCCGGGTGCGACTCCCTCGAGTCCGTCGATCGCCCGCAGGACCAGATCACTGGTGACACGCCTTCTGTTCTCCGCGTAGCCGGCGAGGAGAGCGCGGTCGCAGACCATGTTGATGACGCGCGGCACGCCCTGGGAGTAATCGTAGATGGCCCCGATGGCGGCCGCGTCGAAGACCCGCTCCTGTGAGCCCGCCACCGCCATCCTGTGGGCCACATACTCCCCGGTCTCCTGTCTCGAGAGCGGCGTGAGGTGATAGCGCACGCCGATCCTCTGGCGAAGCTGCCTGAGCTCGGTAGCGTCGAGCTTCTCCCGGAGTTCCGGCTGACCCGCCAGGATGATCTGCAGGCTCAGCCTGCCGTTCGCCCTGAGATTGGACAGCAGTCGTATCTCCTCCAGGACGGGCAGGCTCAGGTTCTGCGCCTCGTCGACCACGAAGGCCGCGTTGCGTCCTTCGGTCGACCACGTCGAGAGCCGCTCGCTCAGGAGATTGAGTATCATCGCCTTCGAGCTCGCCTCTCCCTCGATGCCGAACCCCCGCGCGAGGAGCCTCAGCAGGTCGAGCTCGTCGATCGTCGTGTACGAGAGCTTCGCGATCGTCGTCGAGGCATCGAGCTCCGATATGAGCACGTCGAGCATCGTCGTCTTGCCCGTGCCCACCTCGCCCGTGAGCTGGATGAACCCCTTTCGCTCCTCGACACCGTACTTGAGATGAGCCAGCGCCTCCCTGTGGTGCGCGCTCAGGTACACGTACCGGGCGTCCGGTGTCAGCTCGAACGGCCTCTCAGCCAAGTTGTAGAACTCCCTGTACAACGTTCTCCCCCCCCGTGCTACGCCTTGCGTTCGGGTATCGATGCCAGCACCTTAACGCCAAGGAACCTGTGCACGTCCTCGCGTCGCTCGAGAGAGTGGTCGGCCTTCTCGAGACCGAAGACGAGCAGCACTCCGAAGATGACGGTGAAGGCCCCGACCACGACCTTCATGTTGACCGGCCGCCCGGAGGGCCTCGAGGGAACCTCGGCGCGTGAGATGACGGACACGTTCTGTATGCTCGGGTCTACGGCCGCGGTGATCCTGTACTCCTCGGCCCTGTCGAGCACAACGCCGTACACGTCGTTCCTCGCTCCCAGATCCGCTTCGAGCATGCGCCTCCGCACGGTCGTCTCGGCGACGGAGGCGTCCTGCGCGTCCAGCTCGAGAAGGAGCTCATCGACGGCCTGCTTCTGTGCCCTCCACTCGAAGAGCCTCATCTCCTGCCTACGGAGAGCCCGCTCGACTTCGTCTCTCAGGAGCCTCTCGATCGACGCGGTCTTCCGCTCGAGCCTCTGGACCTCCGGATGGTCACCAGTGTACCTCGCGCTTGCGTCCGCGAGGTCGGTGTTGACCCTGATAAGCGTCGTGTACGTCGTGGCCACGGTACCCATGTCGTATATGTCACCGCTGGGCACGTGGGCGAAATCAGTGCCCTCGTCGAGCCACTTCCGGACCGCTGCCAGCTCGACCTCGCGCGACCTGATCCTCGAGCCCAGCGTCAGCTGATCGTTCCACAGCTTGTTCGTCAGGCCCATATTCATCTCGCCTCGCAGGCCCTGAATGAGGTCGCCGCTGTCCGATCCGAGCTTGATGATCTCCGCGGCCACCGAATCCCTCGCGGCCTTCGCGAGCCGCGCCTGACGGCCCAGATACTCGATGGCCTCTTGGTTCAGCGCGACCCTGGCGCGGATCTCCAGGTACGCGTCGAGCGCCGTGTTGACGACGAGCGCGGCCCACTCCGGGTCCGTGTGGCGGAACTCGATGTCTATGATGTCCGATTCGCCGAGGACCTTGGCTTTGATCCTCCGAGTCAGATCGTGGATCGCGTCGCCCCGGTCCCTCCGCTCGTCGATCTTGAGACGGTCGACCACCGCGGCGGCGACGGCGGGGCTCGTGATGATCTGGATCTCCGAGTTGACCACTTCTCCACGCCTCAGGACGGCGCTGGTGACCGCCGGCATAGCGTAGCTCTCCCGGAGCCGCTTGATCATGATCCGCGCGGACGCCTCGTACTCGGCCTTCTGCCCCACGGACCCCTGACCGATGATGAACACGCCAAGCAGGAGCAGCCCTATCAGGGGGTACTTCCTCTTGAACGCGACGTACACGACGTCACGCAGAAGAGTGGGCTCTGCCTCCCGCTTCGAGGTCTTCTCGTCCTGCACGCTGCCCGTCCTCCGCACGCTCTAGAACGCTCGTCAGCCTAGTACAACCACCGCTCTCCGCTCGGGTCCAGTATCCTATACCCCTGGAGGTAGAACGTCTGGGCGGGGGCAATCTTGTTGAAGAAGAGGTCCACGAACTCGCCGACCTTGCCGATCACGGACTTCGGCACGTATACGACGTCGTTGGACATGAGTTCGAGATCCTCCGACGGATCCCGACCCGACAGGACCTTGGTCACATCGACCTTGAAGGCGGTGGGCTGCTCGACGCCGTACGTTCGAATGACCATGACGCTCGAGGGCCTGCCCGCCGCCTCGAAGCCGCCCGCCTCCGCGATGGCCATCGACACCGTCAGGCCCCCCCTCGCCGAGACCCTTCTTGGACTGACGACCTCGCCAAGAACGAAGACGGGCTGGTCCGCGATATCCGTCAGCACCACGGACGCTGAGGGATCCACGATGTACTCCGCCATCACGTCCATGATCGCCTGCCTGAGCTCCCCCGTGGTCCTGCCGACCGCGACGAACTCACCGGCCATCGGGATCGTCACGGTCCCGTCGGGCGTCACAGGCGTCGCGACCCTGATCTCCGGGGCGGCGATGAAGCTGACCTCGATCTTGTCACCGACGCGCAGCCGGTAGCCGGACGTTCTCATCCCCGCGGGCGCCGGGTCGGCAGCGGCGTTATCGTCTGCTATCGCTTCAGCAACGGTCTCCGTTCTCGCGGCGCACCCGGCCGCAAGAACGAGCGACGCTAGCCCCAATACCAGGAGCCGGCGGAACCGCTGTTCACACATCAGGATTCCCCCTACTGCACCAGTCCATTCCCCGCGCCCTTCGGGGCGGAGCACTGCCCATCAGAGCATAGATTGTGCCACGGCTGGGCACTTCTACGGCCCCGGTGGGCCTTTCCTGACCGCTCAGTCGCCGGAAAACGGGTCCAGCCCCCTCCCGAGAGTCACTCGGGAGCGCGCTGCGGCTCGTTCCAGCGTGCACATCGCCCGGTGGCCTGACCCAGCCGCTCACCGGTCAATCCTCGCCGCGCGGTCAGCCCGCCGCTCACCGGTCAATCCAGCGCGTACAGCACCAGCGAGACCCCGGTGAACTCGGCCTCGTCGATGACCTCGTATCGCGCATCGAGATACGCCCGAATCCTCCCCTCGGGATCGACGTCCCACGGACGAGCCTCGACGTGCCACAGCCTGCGCGCGCCGCGCGTCTGCTGCGCCATCCGCCGGGCGACGGCGTCGTCACTCCCGGCCTGTCCCCTGTAGAACAGGGTGCGTTCCGCGCCGCCGTCATAGTAGTGGTTGAAGACGTCCCGGACAATAGGAACCAGCACTACGTCGCCGGGCTCCTCGTGAACCTGAACGTAATAGGCCGACGCCCGCACGTCCTCCTTCCAGTACCGGGGATTCAGGTAGTGTCCCCGGAGCGATACCCCACAGAATACGATTATCACGACGCAAAGCAAGGCACCGAGGGGCCGTCGTAGCGCGGTCACTCCCGCCGCCCCCGTGACGACGAGCATCGGATACGCCACCGTCAGATAGCGCGGGTTGATCGGCTTCACGTTCGCCAGCGCCAGGGCGCACACGCACGCTAGGGGCACCATCATGACAAGGAGCGCGAACGTGAGTCCCCTCCGGACGCGCGAAAGCCTCCGAAGACCCAGGAGAAGCGCCAGCGCCAGAGCGATGCCGGCCGGGACCGTGAACGGAGCCGAATCCCTGAAGGCACTGCCGGCGTCCTCAACATGCAGCTCACGGACCCCCGGCCCGAGCGAGAACCCGTACCCCATCGAGAACACCGAGTACGGCACCGCCATGGGAACGAACGTCATCCGCCCGCGACGCAGCTCCGCCGCGTCGGCCCCGGGAGTGAACGTCGCCTGTTCGGTGATCTCCTCCTTCGCCACCCACGCCGACAGGCCCCAGGCAATCGGCGCCGCCAGCACGACGATCGCCGCGAACGCGAGAGCCGCCCGCGGAAGGAAGCGACGATCGAGAAGCGCCCTCTGCGCCGCGAAGACGGCGTGAGAAAGACAAAGGAACGCCGCCGAGAGATTAGAGTAGAGAGCGAGCGTCACCACGACGACGTACGACACCCACGAGCGTCTCTTCTCGGTGATGAGCCGCCACGCGAGGAGCGTGGCCGCGGCGGAGAGCAGTATGAGGAACGAGTAGTTCCGAAGCTCCTGCGAATACCAGATAGCGAACGGGGACACGGTCACCAGGAGCGCGGCGACGAGACCGGTCCTCCTGTCCACCAGGGCTTTTCCGAGCAGGTAGAACGCGGGGATGGAAGCGATCCCGGCGACGGCCGATACGCCCCGGAGTGCTGCCGCAGAGGATGACACGCGTGCCACGGCGTGAATGATCAGGGCGTGAAGCGGTCCCTGGACGTTCCCGAAGAACTCCCGAAGGCCGAGCCGACCGCCGATCTCCGCGGCCCCGATCGTCAGGAGTTCGTCCACCCACAGGCTCTGCACGTCCAGCCTGTGGAAGCGCAGAAACGCACCGAGCGCCACAAGTGCAAGGAGAAGAAGGCGTGATTGTGCCGCGCTCCCTCTCTCCGGCAGACCGGACGCCCGTCTGCGCCGTGCGATGTTCATGCTGTCACGACTCACCATCGAAAACCGTGCCCGCTTCTGTCCGGTGAGCCGACGGGGACTCTCCTCAGCGCACAAGGCTAGTGGAGGCTCCGCCGACTGTCAATCGAATGCGGCACCCCACACGAACGTGGAAATCCGGCAGCGTCGCGGTGTGAGTGAGGAGCCTCAGAACTCGCCAGTCGCTGCCGGATCCGCACGTCCTGCCAGTGCGCACGCACCGAAAGCCTTCGAACCGCATGAACAGTCGGTCTCTAGTACGCCCCCTTCCTGGAGAGGACTGCAGGGAGGGTCCGCATGAGGATCTTGAAATCGAGTCCGAACGACTGACGCCGGATGTACTCGATGTCAAGTCTCATCCATTCGGTGAAACCTATGTGGTTCCTCCCGCTGATCTGCCACAGGCACGTGATGCCCGGCAGAACCGAGAGCTTCTCCCTCTGCCAGCCCTCGAAGTTCTCGACCTCACACGGGAGCGGAGGCCGCGGGCCGACGAGACTCATCTCGCCGCGCACGACGTTGATCAGCTGCGGAAGTTCGTCCAGGCTCGTGCGGCGAAGGAACTTCCCAATGCCGGTCACGCGCGGATCGTCGCTGATCTTGAAGACGGGGCCCTCGAGCTCGTTCAGATGCATGAGGCTCTGTTTCATCGCCTCGGCATCCTCGACCATCGACCTGAACTTGTAGAAGAGGAACTCGCTACCGTCCTTCCCGACGCGCGACTGCCGGAAGAAGACCGTACCCTTCGAGTCCAGCTTGATGATCACCGCGATCACAAGGAAGAACGGAGAGAGAATAACGAGTCCCAACAGTGCGGCGACGAGATCGAGCGCGCGCTTCACGTACGACCTGTAGAACGCGCCCCGAAGCACGCCGACCCGCTGCCGGTCGCGACGTGTGTACTCCTCGATGGTCCCGTAACCGAATCTCTCGTCAACGAAGTACACGGTCTCCTGACCCCTCTAAGGCTCCGCTCCATAGAAGAAGCCGAGCGTCGGTTCACTGACCGCGCCCGGCTTGGGAGTCGAAGTTCAGTTCTGCCAAGGGCGCGTCCGGGTCTGACAAGTGCGTTGGCTCACGCTCGAACTTACAGAGCCACGCACACTCCTCGCGCTGTCAGTCCCAGAAGAAACCCTTAGCAGTGAAGCTATGCGAGTCCTTTCGCTGACTGTTGAGCTTGGGGGTCGCTCTTTCGTCTAATGATAGTGTATCACAAGCTTTGTGCAGTGTCAACCATTAATCCCAGGCCCTTCGACACAGATCTCCCCGACCGAGCCATCGCTCCCACCGATCGACACGCAGCTC
>JAUWRQ010000166.1 GCA_030610515.1 Candidatus Eiseniibacteriota bacterium
ATCGTCCACCTCTTGTTATCAGTGTCGAAACCGCCCAGAACAAGCGCGCGCCGGCCGGAATCCACCCGACCGGAGCCGCGCGCGAACTGAGATGATAGCATGAACAGGGGTGCGCCGAAAGGGGGCGCGGGGCGCCTCCTGCCGGCCCTCAGGCGCTCGTCCCGCTACGGGCCCGAGGCCGCTGCGCGCCTCATGGGCTGCAGCCTGCCGTAGCTGAGCGACCTCCACAGCCACTCCGCGGGCCCGAATCTGAACCTCGCGAGCCAGAACCTGGAGAACCAGAGCTGGAACACCCAGACGGCGAACACGATGAGAATCTGTCCGACGCGCTCGACGCTCCCGAAGAGGCCAAGCCCGTGCCCATAGAAGATGAGCGTACAGATGACGGTCTGCATGAGGTAGTTCGTGAACGCCATCCGTCCGACGGGAGCGAGGAGACGGCTCAGGAACCCGCCTCCGCGGGTCACGAGCATAACGATCGCGATGTAGCCGAGCGCCACGAAGGCGCTACCCACGTAGTTGAAGGTCGATCCCTGGAACATGGAGTACTCGAACGACCACTCGACCCACATGTTGCGAGAGAGCCCGAAGAGGATGAGACAGAGACCCACGGCCAGACAGCCCGCGGCGAACGTAGCGTAGAAGGTTCGCGACCTGCGCCCGACGATGACACCCCACTTGTAGAGCGCCATCCCAACGAGCATGAGCCCGCCCGCACGTGGCCCCGTGTAGAAAGCGAGCAGAAACGTGTCGTGGAACGCGAGACTCTCGAGCCTGTGCGGCATCTGGGCCAGCCACCCATCCCTGTACGCTGCCAGCTCCTCCGCGGCAAACTCGGCGGTCGGCTGCCAGAAGATCCTCGTCTGTTCGAGGACCTCCGGAGGCCAGTACGACATCGACCAACCGAAGAACGACCAGAGAGCCGCGGGCACAAGGAACGCAAGAACGCCCACGATCGTGAGCGGGATGGGGCGCACCTTGCGGAAGAGGAACACGACCATGGCGCAGATGGCGTACGTGGCGAGAATGTCGCCGTACCACAGGAGCGCACCGTGCGCGAGTCCGAAGACGAGGAGCCAGAACGACCTTCTGTAATGCAGGCCTCCCATCTTGCGTCCCGCCGCGGTACATCGCTCGAACATGAGGATCATGCCCGCGCCGAACAGCATGGAGAAGATCGAGAGTAACTTCTGGTCCGCGAACACGTGCGAGAAGGTCCAGACCAGCCTGTTCAGACCTGTGAAGTCCCCGTACGCAGTCGGGTTCAGGTACGCCGCGCTGATCATGGAGAAGCTCTGGATGTTCATGACGAGGATCCCGAGTATCGCGAATCCTCTGAGCGCATCGAGCGAGACGATCCTCTCCGATTCCGTCACGGGCCCCACGGTCCTCACCTGTTGTTCCAAGGTCCGTCCTCCTCTCGGATGGGACGCGCTCATTCTGAGCTACGCCCCACCACCGCGTGCCCGCATCGCACGCGCCCTCTTTCTGTCCGCCACGATGGCGTACGCGCAGGCACCGGCCAGAGCAACAGTCGAATAGACACCCGGCAGCGGGTGTCTCGCTAGAATCGAGCCGCCGACGTGACCGATCACGTTGGCGAGCTCGAGCCCGATCACCCACAGCATGAGTGTTCTCATCCCGCGGGCGCCACGGTACGCCAGTGGAGTTAGGAGGGCAAGCAGGGCGACGATGCCGATCGACGCGAACAGCCAGACTGTCAGACTCAAGTGCGGAAGTTGGACAAAGGGAACCAGGTCGCGCATGGATTCGATGGCGAGGCTGTATACCGAGAGGAACCCCCCGTATATCTCCTCCGCCGTGTGGATGGCCAGCGCCAGACAGAGGACCAACCACGGGATGCCGAGGGACTGTCTGTCGCTTCGTGCTGAGTCGGTCAATCGCTGCCTCCCGCGTCCGCGGGGCCCGAGGGAATGCCCGGGCCGGCCCAGCCGAACTCCCGGAGATCGACGCGGCCGCCGGTGTCGAACCGGACGCCCTCCATCTTCAGAAGAGCCATCTGCTTCTCCAGATCGTCTCCACGCAGGCTGATCTCGCCGCGGCTGTTGATGACCCGGTGCCACGGGACGTTCGTCCCCGGCGGTACGGACGCCATGGCGTATCCGACCATCCGGGGCGTGCAGCGGCCGGCGATCGCGGCCACCTGCCCGTAGGTCGCGACTCTGCCTTCAGGGATGGCCCTCACCACGCGGTAGATGCGTTCGTGATGCCCGCCCGACATGCGGTGTCCGGCGCGCGGGTTCATTCGCTCTCCGTGTCGCTCGCAGGTTCACCGTCGGCGAGCTCGCGGAAGAGGTACCAGCTGCCCTTGCGGTCCACAGCACTCCTGGGAGCGCGATCGTAGTAGAGCTCGAAGACCCTGCCCGAATCCGTGCGCACGCGATGGTAGTGGCGGCCCACACCCCAGGAGCCTCCCTGTTCCGCTCTCGACGCGTGTTCCGGGCGCATGTTGTGCGCCATGCGTCCCCTGCGCTCGTAATCGTGCCATTCGCTCAGACGCTCGACGACCGCGAACCCAGCACCACGCCACGTGAAGGCAGAGGGGCAGCCGGGCTTCTTCTTAGGAAGCTGCCGCTCCTCGAACTCCACATCTATCCTCTCACTTACGAAACGGATCGGACGCATCTGATTCCACGACTCCCGTACCGTCTGAGGCGTCAGCGGCTCCCGAGCCTCTTCCCCATGCTGACGCGGTCCTCCACGGAGTATCCGAGACTCCTGTAGAACGCCACGGCCTCGTCGCTGCCGGCCCGGACCTGCAGATTGAGCTTCCCGGCCCCGAGCCCCTCGAGCAGGCGCTCGACCTCCCGCATGAGCGCAGTCCCTACACCCCGCCTTCTCGCTCCCGAGCTCACGACGACGTAGTAGACCCACGCCCGGTGACCGTCGTACCCGCCCATGGCAGTACCGGCAACTCCGCCGTCCAGCTCCGCCACGAGGAAGAGCTCCCGCTGCACACCGAGCTTCCGTCTGATGTCGGATGCGGGATCGTTCCAGGATGGAGCGTCCGGGAAAACCTCTTCCCAGCGCACGATGACTTCTTGTTCGTCGGAGTTCTCGTACGGACGTACGTGCATCCGCGTCGCCCTCTCGATCGTGGCGGAGAGCACCGAGCCGAGGCTCGTCACAGCAGAACGCCGTGCGGCAGGCTCACCACGATGGTCTATCGTAACACACTTCCCGTGCTTCAGAGCGCTGAGCTCTTCGATCCGGAGCCTTGGCTGGGGTGCAGGAACTCCACGAGATCGCCGCGCGCTACGAGCCGCGAGGAGTCAGCGAACGTTGGCTCGCTGCTGTCGACCCAGCACAGGCCCGGGAGAAGCTCTGTGTCCCCCCGCGCATCGACCGAGACCTCGCACTCGGTGAAGACCAACTCGCACGCGTCCCCGGTGAGGGTGAGGTCGCCTCCTCGTGACTCCCACGTGCCGCAGATGACTTGACGTCCCTCGGTGCCCGCGTCACCCTCGGGAGTGCCGCACGGCAGCTCTGAGGGCGGCGCGCAACTGAGTTCGAACCCCCCGTCGGGGGCCAGGTGAAGCATGATGGTCCCGCACTCGTATCCCATGCCCTGATAGATAGACCTGAGCGTGGTGCCCTCGATGATCTTCGGACCCTCCGGGCCGCATCCCGTCACGGCCGGCAGGAGCAGCGCCAGGAGGAGTGCGAGGACAACCGCCGGAGCGTTCGCTCTCATTGCTCGTTCCTCCGTGCGCGGCGTTACTGTGTGGAAGACGAACTCCATGTGCTTGGACCGCTCCGGCCGCCCGAGGGTTGACGGAGGAGGACGCTCTCCTCACAGTGGGCCCACAATCGCCCGGCTCACGCTGAACCCAGAAGCACCCGCGCCACACCCATGAAGACCGACCACGAGGGTCCGTCGCTGTTTCGGATGACGGTGACCTTCACCGCGCCCTCGCGGGCGAACCCGGAGTCGAACCCTACACCCGGATCTGAGCCCGAAGCGTAGCAGAGGATCCGCCCCTCCCCCAGGTCTTCCGTCCAGACTCCCAAGCCGTACCCGGCCGCCGGCCGTTCGGCCGAGACTTCGACCCGGGACGTCAGAAGCTCCGCCACAAGTGCGGGACTCAGGAGTTTCCCGCCAAGGAGCGTGTCCCAGAACCGCTCCATGTCCGAGGCCGTCGTGAAGGCACCGCCGTCGGGTTGGCCCACGGCCGGCACGGAGTAGA
>JAUWRQ010000248.1 GCA_030610515.1 Candidatus Eiseniibacteriota bacterium
ACGGTGCTGTTCGTCCACGACCGCGAGTCCGAGCCGAGCGAACTCGATCTCGCCCTGTATAACGGCGTGCGTCCCGACGACGACGTCCGCCTCACCGCTCCCGATGGCGGAGAGCGCCTCAGCGCGATCAGCGGCCCTCAGGCCCCCGCGCAGAAGCGTCACCCGATCACCGAGTGGCGTCAGGAAGCCCTCGATGTTCCGGAAGTGCTGCTCCGCCAGGATCTCCGTGGGCGCCATGATGGCCGCCTGGTAGCCGTTGACCACGGCCTGATGCATGACGGCCGCTGCGACCACCGTCTTCCCGGAGCCCACGTCGCCCTGGAGAAGCCGGTTCATGGGGTGCGTCCTGGCCATGTCCACGCGTATCTCGCCTATGACGCGCTCCTGCGCACCCGTGAGTCCGAACGAGAGAGACGCGAGGAACCGCTCATGCTCATCGTCCTTCCAGGCGAAGCTCACCGCTCCCTCGGCTCCGGCCGCTCGCAGCCTGCGAAGCCCAACGATGATCTGGAAGAGAAAGAACTCCTCGTAGGCAAGTCTCCCGCGCGCTCTGGCGGCCTGATCTAGGGAGCGAGGGAAGTGCACGTCGCCCATCGCCTCGCGGAGGCCTGGGAGCCCACGCTTCGTGAGAACCGACGCGGGAAGGGCATCCTCGAGGCTCTCGAGGACGCGGTCGAGCGCCGTCTTGACGATCCGGCGGATCCTCCGCCCCGAGAGCGCACCGATCTGGGAGTACTCGGGCACGATCCTACCGGCGTGCACGAGCTCGGTCGCCTCGTCGTCGGAGAGCACCTCGAAGGAGGGATTGATGAACTCAATCCTACGGGCGCGCCGATCGAAGCGCACTTCGCCGCTCACCACGGCGCGCACGCCCTTCTTGAGGATGTTGCGCAGATATGGCTGGTTGAACCAGCGTGCGAACACGGCACCGGAATCGTCCTCAAGCGCGGCGGCGAAGACCTGCCTGCGTCCGCGTCTCGAGACGTCGGCCGATAGGACTCTCGCCACGACCGTTACGCGGTCGCCGGCCTTGAGGTCATCGACGTCCGAGATACGAGACCAGTCGGTGTATCTGCGGGGACCGTAGTAGAGGAGATCCTCAATGGTCGTAACGCCGGACTTCGCCAGAAGCTCGGCGAACTTCGGACCTACGCCCTTGAGATACCTGACCTCTGAGAACAGCGTGGTCTCCGCGGCGATGTCGGCTCCTCCGCGCACCAGTTGGACAGGGGCTCCTTAAGGAGGATTCTAGAGCAGCCCCGCGAGGTGGTCAACCCGGCCGCAGGGCCGGCAGGGTGGCGCCCCGGAGGGAAGCACCCACGGCTCGGGCCGGTCCGGGAAACCACTTGCGTGCCTGCCCCCGATCGTGCTAGTTTCCAGTATTGTCTCTTAACCATATGGAGGATACTATGTCTAGGAAATGCGCCATCTGTGGGAAGCACCCACACGTCGGCCACAACGTGAGCCACGCGCACAACGTCACGAAGCGGCGCTGGCTCCCGAATCTTCAGCGCGTACGCGTGGTGATGGACGGAACACCCAAGAAGATACTGGTGTGCGCCAACTGTATCAGGTCAGGCGCGGTCGACAAGTACAAGAAGGCGTCGTCCTGAGCGAACGGGAACGATCCCCGGCGAAACGGGGACGCTGGATGGCGCGATGAGCCAAGAAGAGGGGCCTCTCCGATGAGAGGCCCCTTGTCCGTTCATCCGCCCGGTTCCGCCCCGACGGCCGTCGATGCGTGCCGCCTCCTGGTCCTCCGGCGCGGCGTCGTCCCGCAACGTCTCCGCTCAAGCTCGCGTGACTATACGTCCTTCGTCATGATCACGGTCGTCCCGTCGGCCATGTCGAACTCGACCGAGTCCATGATCTCGCGCATGATGTAGATACCGCGTCCCGAGCAGTCCATCTGGTGGTCGGGGCTCGTGGGATCCCACACGCAGGACATGTCGAATCCCTCCCCCTCGTCGTGCACGATGACCTTGATCTTCCCGGGTTCGCAGGCGAACTCGAGCGTAACGACCTTGTCATCGGAGAAGCGGTTGCCGTGAACGATCCCGTTCGTGACGGCCTCGATGACGGCCATCGCCACCATCATCGACTGGTCTTCGGGCAGCCCCGCGCTCTTCGTACACTCGAACGTCAGCGCATCAACGCGCTCGAGCTGGTTCAGCTCGCTCTGAAGCACAAGCTTCCCATTGGTGTCGCATGCCTCTGGCATGGGGATCTCAAGACCTCCGCTTTACTTGAAGGCCTCGATCGCTTCCTTCTCCGACGTGTGCGTGTCGAAGATCGTGAGCAGTTTGGTGATCATGAACAGGCTCTGGATCCTGTCGGAGACGTGGCACAGCTTGAGCGAGCCCTCGCTCCTCTGAACGCTCGTGTAGACCGACATGAGCGCACCCAGGCCGGTCGAGTTGATCCACGGCACGCCGTGCAGATTGACGACGAACTTCTTCGTGCCCTCGTCGATGAGGCGCTTGATCTCGTTCCGGAGGTTCTCGCTCTCCGGACCGCCCATCAGCTTGCCGGAGACATGAACGACAGCCACGTCGCCTTCCATCTCGGTCTTGACCTTCAATGTTCACCTCCGCGCTCGGGGGTTCATCTCGCCCGGTGGCCCGGAGCCGGGCCTGCAGACCGGAGCCGTCTGGGCTGTCACGCTTCAGAGTCTGAAGAATAGCACCCCCGAACCCCCAGTCAAACCCTGGTTTTCGGGCCCTTCCCCGCTTCCCTGGCGAGGCATTGGCGCGCAGGGGCCGGGACGTCTCTCTGGCGCGGATTATGCATGAAGAAGCCCGGAATGGGCGCTCCCTGGCCGCTCCGGCGGCCCGGGGCGTAACCGGGTCCAACCGCGCGAGCCGCAGGTTCACGCGCGCGCGTCCCGCGTCGTCCCGGGGGTGCGGTAGGACTGCGGGGCGACGGCCGAAGGTGGCGGCCGCTCCTCATCGTGCATGCACTGGCGCCAGACACGGAGAAGGAAATGCGATTCGGACAGAGGATTCTCCTTGTAGCACTGGTGGTCGGCCTCATGACGTGGGCCGCCGCTCCAGTGCTGGACAGCATCGGGATCGAGAGCATCCTCTTCCTTGACTTTTCCATCCCTCGCTCAGTACTCAACGAGTTCCTGGGCAGACTCGCGATATTCACCTCCTTCCTGGCAGGCGTGGTGCTCGTCTCCCACGCGTTCGGCAGACTTCGCTGGTCGGAGGGCAGGACGAGACATCTCGACCAGCTCCTTGGCACCGCCAGAGACGTCGGGCCCGTCAGGCACGACCAGAACGACCGCAACGCTCGTCTCAAGGAGGCATGCGGCCGGCGCAGACCGAAGCG
>JAUWRQ010000126.1 GCA_030610515.1 Candidatus Eiseniibacteriota bacterium
GGGCTCACGGTCTGCGTCGCCGGACTCGCGGGAGGCGTCGCCGGACTCGCGGGAGGCGTCGCGCGGATCAGGAGGCGCGACGGTTGCGTCGACGACGGAGCGCGCGCGGGCTGTGCCCCGAAGCGACACCGACGGGCGGCTCCCGAGGTCCACAATGAGCACGCGCTCGAACGTGCGGCCCGCGCTGTCCGTCCGTCGCGTCGTCAAGTGCGCGACGGGGGCTTCGGGCACGACCTCGAGCGTCAGGATGGTCGCGCCGGCCATCTCCCCGAGCCTTCCGGGCTGGTTCCCAGGGGCGGCGCTCTTCCCGCAGCCGTCCTCCGCGGCCAAACAGAGAAGTGGGAGGGCCCTCAGGGAGATCGTGCACAGACGAAGCCGTGGGTCTCCAGCCAGCACGAGTTCCACACACCCCTGTGCGGGCGCGCGGACGTCCGTGATCCGGCGCCCGACGACGCGCGGGGAGATCTCGTCCACCAGGGACTTGAGGACTGCTGTGTTCAAGGTCATCTCCCATTGGGGGCGTGTGCCATCGTGCGACGAGGACGCGAGTGAACCTGAGCGCGAGTATAGCCTCTGCGTCTGAGGAGCGCAAATGACACTGTGTCTGCGCTTGCATACGCCCGAAATCGCTTCGATTCGTTGACTCGCGGCGCCAAACGCGGTATGTTCGCAGTTCACCACAGATCAGAGCGAAGGAGGGAGCCCTTGCTCAGGAGCATGACCGGCTACGGCGGTTCCGAGGGTACGGACGGTGGGCGAAGCGTGCGGGTCGACGTGCGCTCGGTCAATCAGCGGTTTCTCGACATCCAGGTCAAGGCGCCCAGACTCGTGCTTCCCGTGGAGGACCGGATTCGCAAGGCTGTCGAGGGACGACTGGCGCGCGGTCGCGTCACCGTGTTCATCGACTGGCGCGAAACGGGGGAGTCTTCCGTCGTCCTGAACGCCGCCGCGGCCCGGGGCCTAGTTCGTGACCTGCGGGAGCTGGGAGCCGAGTTGTCGCTCCCCGGCGACCTCGACCTCTCCGCGCTCGCGGTCTTCCCTCAGATCTTCGAGTCGACGGAGAGCGGACGCGACGCAGATGATCTATGGGCGTTCCTGTCGCCCGCTCTCACCCGGGCTCTCGACGACCTCGTGTCGATGCGAGAGGCCGAGGGGAGGGACCTGTACGCGGAGCTCAGCTCCCGGCTCGATTCGATCGCCGACATCGTAACGTCGGTGGAGGCGGTTGCGCCCGAGATCAGGGTGGCGCTCAAGGAGAGAGTTCTCACGAGAATCACCGATCTCCTGGAAGGGATCGCCCCCGTCGACGAGGCGCGGCTCGCGCAGGAAGCGGCCATGGCCGCCGATCGGGCCGACTTCACAGAGGAAGTCGTGAGGCTCAAGGCACACCGGTCGCAGGCTCGCGATTGCCTGGAGGGAGATGCACCTTCAGGCAAGCGTCTGAACTTCCTCGTACAGGAGATGCATCGCGAGGCCAACACCATCGGTTCGAAGACCGCCGACACGGAAGTGTCGACCGCGGTCATAGTGCTCAAGGAAGAGATAGAGAAGTTCCGGGAACAGGTTCAGAACGTCGAGTAGTTCGGAACGGAGGGTTCTGGTTTGAGCGGCGCACTGCTCAACATCGGATTCGGAAACGTGGTCGCGACAGACCGCGTGGTGGCCGTCGTGACGCCGGGGTCGGCGCCCGTCAAGAGGCTCAAGGATCACGCCAGAGAGACGGGCAAGCTCGTTGACGCGACGCAGGGCCGAAGAACGCGGGCCGTCATAGTCACAGACAGCGACCACATCGTCCTGTCGGCCGTCGCGGCCGAGACGATAACCCAGCGGCTCGAGGGGCGCGACAACGGCGACTCGTGAAGAGCGAGGCGCGGCCGGAGCGTGATTTGAATCGCAAGGCCTTCCCGATAGTGATCTCGGGACCCTCGGGCACGGGCAAGACCACCGTCTGCCAGAGGATCCTGGCGCAGGATGCGCTCACGTCCTATTCGGTATCGGTGACGACGAGGCCTCCTCGGCCGGGAGAGGAGAACCTCCGACACTACGAGTTCGTCGCGGACGATGAGTTCGACGAACTCGTTGCGGCGGGCGCACTCGCCGAGTGGGCGGTCGTCCACGACCACCGGTACGGGACGCGCAGGAGCGTGATCGACGAGATCACCGGATCCGGGCTCGATGTCGTCATGGACCTGGATGTCCAAGGCGGCACGTCGATGCGGGAGTGCTATCCGGAGAGCCTGCTCGTGTTCATCCTCCCTCCTTCAAATGAGGAACTCGAGCGGCGCCTTCGCGGAAGGGCCACGGACGCCGCGGACGTCATCGAGACGAGGCTCAGGAACGCCATGGGCGAGCTCGAGTGGGCAGACCGGTACGACCACAGGGTTGTGAACGACGATCTCGATCTCGCCGTTGCAGAGGTGCAGGCCGTCATCGAGTCGGAGAGGGCAAGGCGCGGCTGACCGGTGAGTCCGGACGGGCGCGCGAGTTCGTCGGTCGACCGAAGTCCGGCGCGCAGGCAGACAGTGATTCGGATCGAAGTGCCAGCGAGGCAGACAACTAAGTCGAGACCAGACAGGGGGTGACCGTGAAGCAGCTGGAGAAGAAGAACCTCTTGAAGTACGCGCAGAACGAGTATCTCGGGGCCGTGCTCGCGGCGAAGGTCGCGCGGCGGCTCCACGACATGCCGGCGGAGGATCGTTCCGACCCGGAGGCGAAGGTGACCTCACTGGCCCTCAAGCTCATCAACGACGGAGAGGTCGAGTACGAGATCGTGGTGCCGGAGGCTACGGAAGAGGAAGCGGAGGAGAAGAAGGAGAAGGGCAAGTGATCGCGCCCTCATCCACGGCGCTTTCAGGCAGAACCGTCATCCTCGGGGTGACGGGCAGCATAGCCGCGTTCAAGGCGCCGCACATTGCGAGCAGACTCACGAGCCTCGGTGCCAGGGTCGTCGTCGTGATGACCGAGAACGCTACGAAGTTCGTGACGCCGCTCACCTTTGAGACGCTGACCGGTACCGAAGTCGTCGTCAGCATGTTCCCGGAGGGGAAGAAGGACGGCGTGACCACCGCCCGGGAGACGGTCTCGGGCGGAGACCATCTCGAGCACGTCCATCTGGCCGAGGCCGCGGACCTCGCGATCGTGGCACCGGCCACGGCCAACATCATTGGGAAGCTCGCCTCTGGGATTGCCGACGACTTCCTGTCGACCGAGCTCATGGCCGTGACGTGTCCGGTGGTCATCGCCCCGGCGATGAACGTGCACATGATGGAGTCGAGCGCCGTCGTCGACAACGTGAACACGCTCCGGAGGCGCGGGGTCGTCTTCGTCGAGGCCGAGACCGGACGGCTCGCGAGCGGTGCTGTGGGCACGGGACGCCTGGCCGATCCCGACGCAATCGTCGACACGGCTCTGGACCTGCTCCTTCCCGATCAGGACCTCGAGGGGAAGCGGGTCGTCGTGACGGCGGGGCCGACCTGGGAAAGCCTCGATCCGATGAGACACATCGCCAACCCGTCCACCGGGAAGATGGGATTCGCGATCGCCGCGCGGGCGCTTCGCCGCGGGGCCGCCGTGACTGTCATATCGGGACCCACTTCCATCGAACCACCGCCCGGGATCCAGTTCGTGAGCGTCACGACCACGGCGGACATGTGTGAGGCCGTGATGGCGGAACTCCCCACGCTCGACATGCTCGTCATGGCGGCGGCGCCTGCTGATTATCGCCCGGTGACCAGGTCGGACCAGAAAATTCGGAAAGGTACCGCGCGCATCACTCTCGAGCTCGAGCCCACCGACGACATACTCCTCAAGGTCAAGGAGGCCAGGCGCGCCGGCCAGTGCGTCGTCGGGTTCGCGCTCGAGACCGAGAGCGAGACCGAGAACGCCGGAATCAAACTCGAGCGCAAGAACCTCGACCTCATCGTCGTGAACAACCCGAAGGTCGAAGGAGCCGCGTTCGGCACCGACACGAACATCGTGACCCTGATCGGACGGTCAGGGAGTGAGGAGTCTCCCGGCATTCTGGAGAAGTCAGCGCTCGCGGACATCGTGCTGACCGCGGCGTTGGCGGAGATGGGAGCACGCAAGGGTGGGCGGTGAAGGCGACAGGACGGGTTCGGCTCGCGGCCTGCTCGTCAGATATCTCAAGCAGATGCAGGAGCTGGGCGAGAGCGAGATCTACCTCTCGCCGGACGTGCGGGAGGCCCTGATGCGGAGCTCGGCGAGAGAGGCCTCCTCGAGCGCGTCGGCGCCACGCACGGCCGCGGAGTCGGGCGGCGGCACTGTGGCGAAGCGCGGCCCCGAGCCGGTGTCGTCGGGCGACGCAGTGCGCTCGCCGTCGAAGGACGCAGCGAGCAGGCGCCCCGCCGCGGGCTCCCAGGGCGGAGACCGGGCAGTGCGAAGCGGGAAGCGTCCGGCGGCCGAGCTTGCTGCCGAGATCCCGGAGCCCGAGGTCATTCAGGCGACGCTCGCGGTCAGTCGTGGTTCGGCGACGAGTGACATGTTCACCGAGTCCTCGTCGCTCTACGAGTGCTCCTCTCTCGAGGAGATGGAGAAGCTCGCGCTCGCGTGCGAGAGATGCGAGCTTTCGCAGGGGCGCACGAAGGTCGTGTTCGGCGCCGGCAATCCGAACGCGACGCTCATGTTCGTCGGAGAGGCGCCCGGACGGGACGAGGATCTCTCGGGCATCCCATTCGTGGGGCGCGCCGGGCAGCTCCTGGACAAGATACTCGCTGCGGCCGACATCGCGCGGGACAACGTCTACATCGGCAACATCATCAAGTGCCGCCCTCCCAACAACCGCACGCCCCTGACGAGCGAGATAGACGCTTGCATGCCGTACCTCGAGAGGCAGATCCGATACATCAGGCCGAGCGTCATCTGTCCCCTTGGCCTGCCGGCCACGCAGACGCTGCTCGGGCTCCGCGGTTCGATGGGGAGTCTTCGCGGCAAGATCTACAAGGCGGGAGACATCGTGGTCGTTCCGACCTACCATCCGGCCGCGGCACTCCGCGATCCCAAGTACAAGAAGCCGATTTGGGAGGACTTCCTCATCGTCAAGCGGGAGTACGACCGCGCCGGAGGGAACGCTTGAGATCTCGGAACGGAGGAAGCGCTTGAGATTCCTCTACGTCACCGACCTGCACGGCGACGCGGTGAAGTA
>JAUWRQ010000222.1 GCA_030610515.1 Candidatus Eiseniibacteriota bacterium
CGTTCGAACGCTAGGTCATCGAGCTCGCGCTGCACCCTGGCCATACCGAATCTACCGGCGAGCGGGGCATATATGTCTCTCGTCTCGCGCGATATCCGATCGATCTGCTCGGGTGACAGGTAGGAGATTGTCCTCATGTTGTGGAGGCGGTCGGCCAGCTTGATCAGGATGACGCGAACGTCCTGCACGACGGAGAGCAGCATCTTCCGGAAGTTCTCCGCCTGCTCGCGCTCGCGGCTCTCGAACCTGAGGCCGGTGATCTTGGTGACGCCATCGACGAGTTCGGCTATCTCCTCGCCGAACTCCTCCCGGAGGGCGCTGAGCTCGACATCACTCTCCTCGACGACGTCGTGGAGTAGGCCGGCGGCGACGGTCGCCGAGTCGAGCCTGAGCTCGGCGAGGATGGCAGCGACCTCTTCGGCGTGTGAGTGATACGGGTCGCCCGATTTCCGGAGCTGGCCCGCGTGCGCCTCGGTGGCTCGCCTGTAGGCCTTCTCGACGAGCGGAAGATCGAGGGCGGGGTCGATCTTTCCGAGCTCCGACACGAACTGGCTGTGCTGCATCGGTGCTCTCCGGGTCAGTAGTACTCCGGCTGCACGTCCTTCAGGCGAAGCTGCAGGGAGGTCTCTCCGCGCCAGTGGTTCTCCTCGAGAACGTAGGCGAGTGTTACCATGCCTCCGCCCTCGCGGAGATCCGCGAGCGCCCCGGCCATTCCGAAGCCGATCGCGTCCATCGAGTTCCCGCCCTGCGTCACCGTGAGCTTGAGGTGGTTTTTCCCGACCGACCGGGCGGCGATGAGTTTCATGTTCCTCGTACCGAAGACGGGTTCCCGGTTGCCAGCGCCGAACGGAGCCATTTGCTTCATGTGCTTGACCAGATCGTAGTTGCACTCGTCGAGCGAGACGAGCGCGTCGATCTCGACCTCCGGAACGAGGTCCTCCGGCGAGAGGGACGCCGAGACCGCCTCCTCGACGCAGTCCCGGAACTCCTCGAGCCTGCCCTCGGCGAGGGAAACACCGGCGGCGTGACGGTGTCCGCCGAAGCTGTCGAGGCTCCCCCGGCACTCGACAAGCGCGGCGTGCAGATCGAAGCCGGGGATGCTCCGCCCGGATCCCTTGCACGAGCCGTTCGAGACCGACAGGAGAACCGTCGGGCGGTTGTACTCCCGTGCTATGTGCGAGGCGACGATGCCTATGACCCCGGGGTGCCATTCGGACGACCAGAGGACTACTGAACGACGCGAATCGAGGTCGGCCGACTCGACGAGCATTCTCTTGGCGTCGTCGAAGACGCCTGCCTCGAGATTCCGTCGCTCTTTGTTCTCCCCGTCGAGCTTGCGGGCGATGGCCATCGCGGTCTTCTCATCGTCGGTGGTCAGGAGCTCCACTCCCACCGCCGCGTCTCCGAGTCGACCCGCGGCGTTCAACCGCGGCCCGAGCGCGAAGCCGATGTGCGACGCACCCGCCTCTGCTGGTTCGACACCGGCGATCTTCATGAGAGCCTTGAAACCCGGGTTCCGGGTCTCGCGGAGCTGCCTCAAGCCGAACGCGGTGAGAACCCTGTTCTCGGACGTCAGCGGGACGATGTCCGCGACCGTCCCGACCGCGACGAGGTCGAGGTTCTCGTCGACCGTGTGCGCGAGGTCCTTGACCTCACGCGCGAGGGCCGTCATGACCTTGTACGCGACGCCGACGCCGGCCAGGTGCTTGTAGGGATACGACGAGTCCTTGCGCTTCGGATCGACGACGGCGATGGCCTCGGGCAGACTGTCCTGAGGCTCGTGATGGTCGGTGACGATGACGTCCAGCCCCTTGTCCCGGGCGAAGCGGATCTGGTCGTGTCCGGTGATGCCGCTGTCTACGGTGATGATGAGCCCGGCGTTCCAGTCCTTGGCGGCTCCGACGCCGGCCTCCGAGAGTCCGTACCCCTCGGTCAACCGGTTCGGGACGTAGAAATCAACCTCCAACCCTGCTGCTTCGAGGCACTTCTTGACGAGAACGGTCGAGGTGATGCCGTCGACGTCGTAGTCGCCGCACACGAACACGCGCTCGTGTCCGTCAATCGCCGCGCGAAGCCGGTCGCTCGCCGGCTCGATGTCCGGGAGAAGGGTGGAATCGAAGAGCATCGACAGGTCGGGGTTCAGGAAGCCACGGGCCTCCTCGACGGTGCTGACGCCGTGGCTGACGAGCACCGATGCGAACGCCCTGGGCACGTCCAGGAGTCCGGAGAGCTCTCGCGCTCGTTCCACGGCGGCGTCGTCCGGCAGCTTCCACCTGCGCCTCAAGAGGACTCCCTTCGGGCGCCCGCGTCGGCGCTCCGGCCGCGAGCGCCGGGCCCCTGCGCCCGTGTCGGATATCGTGTCGCCCGGACATCGCGTTGCCCGGACATCGTGTTCCAAGAGACTGGAGCGGATCGTAAGCCGAGTTCTGTCGGAAGGAGGACCTTCCGGGACGGCCATTCATCTGGGACGCGAGTTACCCCGCGCCTCTAGCGACCTACCCGAGAGTCATAGCGAAGCGGGCCGCTTCTCCTCTCCTATTTGGTCTCGCTCCGGGTGGGGCTTGCCTAGCTGCCCCCGTCACCGGGGGCACTGGTGAGCTCTTACCTCACCTTTTCACCCTTGCCGGGACCCCGTTGCCGGGGCCCTTAGGCGGTTTCCCTCTCTGTGGCACTTTCCTTAGGATCGCTCCCACTGGGAGTTACCCAGCACCCTGCCCTGTGGAGCTCGGACTTTCCTCAGGTGAGCCCTTGGGCCACCCGCGACCGCCTGGTCTACTCCGTCCGATCTCTGCATGCCTCTGGACCGCGCGCCGTCGGGGTCGCGAGTGCGCTCCCCGAGTTGCGCGGGCACTTGCGCCCTCCGGGATGGGATCAGCGTCCCATCCGAGCGCCGATCTGGGCCAGCTTGTCGGCCCTGGTGTTCTTCTCCCTCGGTATGGTCTCGAACTTCACCGAATCCAGACGGGAGAGCAACTGTCCGACCTCGAGGTACCTATCTATGAGCTTCGTGTCCTTGACTCTGTAGCGCCCGGTGAGCTGATTCGAGACGAGCTCGCTGTCGAGCCGCACGGTGACGCGCCGTGCACCCAGGGCCAGAGCCCTCGCGAGTCCGATTCTCACGGCCTCGTACTCAGCCACGTTGTTCGTCGTCCGTCCCAGGTGTTCGCGGAACTCCTCGATGGTCTCACCGTCAGGAGTCAGTATGACCCCACCTGCCCCCGACGGGCCGGGATTCCCTTTGGACGCGCCATCCGTATATATGACAACCTCGACGTACGGTTGCCGAGATGCCGCGTCGTCGCCGGCTCCGGAACTGGCGGCGACCTCGGGAAGACCGAACTCCATTGGGGCGGTAACCGAGCCCGCGAATCTGGCTACGCTCTCGAGGAAGGCCGTTGCCCGCTCCTCGGGAAGACCGGTGTCACGGGCCGCCTCCTGCCAGGTGCGTCCGGCTGCGATCGCCCTGATGAAACCCTCTTCTCTCCTACCCACCGTCCGTCTCCCGCCGCCAGTAGAGGATCCGTCCACAGCCGTCGCACTCTTTGAAACCGGTGGTCCGCTTGACCTCGATGATGGTCTGGGGAGGCAGGCTCATGTAGCACCCGGAGCAGGCGCCGTTCTCCACACACGCCAGTGCGC
>JAUWRQ010000175.1 GCA_030610515.1 Candidatus Eiseniibacteriota bacterium
CATCGAGTGCTGGCTCGTCGTTCCCTTGCCACCCTCTATCTCGCGGATCTGCGTCCGCGAGCCCGAACAAACGGTGACCCGTGCACCGATTCCGCTCGCGTTCGAACGCGTCCCCTGGCAGCGCACCGCCAGCCAGTGACCGGACATCTCTCCCGGAGCGCCCGATTTCCCATCATTCCGGAAGAGGTGGAATCCGGAGCCGCTCGCGACCGCGACGTCGAGATCTCCGTCCTGGTCGTAGTCGCACATCGCCGCGCCCCACCCGTTGAACGAGCGCAAGCCGGCGAGCCACGTCACGTCGGTGAAGTTCCCCACGCCATCGTTCAGGTAGAGGAACGTCCCGCAGTTCGGGTAGATGGATGTGATGAAAAGGTCCAGATCGCCGTCGTTGTCGACGTCGCCAAAGGACGGGTCGGAGTGAGTCTCCGCGTACTTGACCCCCGCCTCGGCTCGCCGCTCTCGAAACCCGCTCTCGCACCGGGATCCCCCGTCCGTCCCGAATCCATCGCCCTCCCGGGATGCGCCTCGGGAGCTGAGCGTGTTCCGATAGAGCATCGACTTGTCCGACACCTCGATGTACCGCGGGTGTGCGAGATTGGCACACACGAGATCGAGATCGCCTTCGTTATCGTAGTCACCCCACTCGGAGCCGATCGTGTGGCCCCACCAACCGTCGGTCTCCGCGCCAGACACGCCGAGTTCCGGCGCGACGTTCGTGAAACCCGTACCTCCGTCATTCCGCCAGAGCAGGTTCTCCTGCAGGCGGTAGTTCGAGACGTAGATGTCCAGGTCGCCGTCGTTGTCGTAGTCACCCCAGTTGACGCCCCGTCCCGAGAGGTGCACTCCGAACGGAGGCACAAGCCCAAGCTCCTCGGTGACGTCGTGGAACGTCCCGTCACCTTGGTTCGCGTAGAGGATGTCCGGGAACCCGACGCCGTACTCCTCGAACGTCTCGGTGCGCGGGCGTTCGTAGCTCGCGAGGTAGAGATCGACGAACCCGTCACCGTCGAAGTCGCCCCACGCCGCGCCCTCGGTGGTGTAGCGGTCCCAGATACCGCCCGCCGCGTCCGTCACATCGGTGAACGTACCGTCCCCCTCGTTCCGCCAGAGTCGGTCTGTCCGGTCGCCTTCGGTCGCCCCCGACGTCGCGTAGAAGTCCAGATCACCGTCGTTGTCGTAGTCCGCCCACACCGCGCCGTTCGCGCCGGTGTCGCCTATCCCGGCGGACTCGGTCACGTCCAGGAACGTGCCGTCCCCTTCGTTCCTCATCAGAACCCGGCCGGAGAGCAGGAGGTCCTCGCGTCCGTCACCGTCGAAGTCGCCCCACGCGAGCCTCGACTCGCGACGCTCCGAGAGACCGGCGTCCTCGGTGACGTCCGTGAAAATCGGCCCAGCGTACTCGAGACGCTCGCGAGCGAACTCCACAAGCGTCGCTCCACCGGCTCGGGTCTCGAACTCACTCTCGTAGAGCGCTGCAAGCGCGGTGTCGGCGCGAGCCGGCCAGCGGTTCTGCCGACCTCCCGTGACCACGGCGTCGAGATACGAATCGAGCGCGTCGTCGTGCGCTTCCAGGCCCTCGAGCGCCTGCCCCAGAATGAAATGCCACGCGGCTCCCGTTTCCTCCTCTTCCGGACCGGTGTCCAGGCGGGAGAGCCCGGCAGCGGCCGTCTCCCTGGCCGACGCGAAATCCTCCGCAAGCACAAGCGCGCGGGCGAGCGTCAGGTAGTATCCAGGGAGATCGTCCGCGTCGTCGCCCGGATCGGGAGCCCCGCTCTCTTGCTCGTCCGACGGAAGCTTCGTGTCATCGTCCTCGAACTCGCGGTCGTCGTCCTCCGGAGCGGACAGGATGATGTCGATGGCCCGCCGCGCGAACCCCGCCGCCTCATCCGGCGCGCGGCGACTCGCTACCATCGCTGCTGCCACGACGTTCAGGAATTCGGGCTCGTCGGAACGAGCGCGCGCCCACTTTCTCCCAACCTCCAGAACCTCGTCGTGGCGTTCCAGCCTTCGGAGACTCACGAGCTTCAGAGTGAGCGCCCGCGGGAGCCACTCGGTGACTGGATACTTGGCCAGGAACTCGTTCGCCATCTCGAGACGACGCTCGTCGTCCCGCTCGACGCCCATCCAGTCGATGTCTTCCTTGATGAGCTCATTGCCGAACTCGCTTGTCGGGTAGAGCGTTGTCAGGCGTTCCGCGGCATCCACCATCTCGTCCTCGAGCCCGAGAAGGTAGTACGCGCGTGCATAGACGGTGAGATGGAAGAGGCTGTCCGGTGCCTCGACGAGCAGCGCGTCGGCCTCACTCCGTATCGCCTCGCTCCTCGCATCCCTGCCGGCGTGGCCCGCCGTCGTGTCGGTCGCCGCTCCCTCGTAGAGCGACTCCCATCTTCCCACGATCGCATCGATGGAGCGCTCATCAAGCTTCAGGACCTCCGAGTACCACGAGACTGCCGAGTCGAACTCGTGCGCGCGTCTGAAGATGCCGGCCTTCTCGAGGACGAGATCCACGTCATCGGGCGCTCTCTCGATGGCCGCGTCGAGAACCGAGTGCGCGCGAGTGTAGTCCCGACGCTGAGCGTGCTCGCGCGCGCGTGCGATGGCGCCTTCGACGAATTCCTCACGGCTCGAGCACGATACCGCCGCGACGACCACAAGAGAGAGAGGTACGAGCGGGATCCAACGGAGCTTCATCCGCATCGCCAACCTGAGCGTTCTCATCATGCCTCCCGGGCTCCCGCCGGACGCACGCCAAGTCCCGGCTCATCAGGGAGCACCATTCTTCCCTGGTCGATCTTCATACCCACATACGGATCGTTGGCGAGCAGGAACGCGCTGTCCAGATCCGCGTAGTCAACGAGAGGCGAGATGTGGGCTGCCGCCGTGATGCCGATCGAGCTCTCGAGCATGCAGCCCAGCATCGTGCGGAGGCCTCTCGCCCGCGCGTCATGCGCCATTTTGACGGCGTCCAGGAGCCCCCCGCCCTTCATAAGCTTGATGACGACCCCGTCGACGGCGTCGGCGACGAGAGGAACCTGCGCGCTCGTCGGACAGCTCTCGTCCGCGAAGATGGGAATCGGCGATCGCTCGGTTACCCGCCTGAGCCCTTCAATGTCGTCCGCTCGCACCGGCTGCTCGAGGAACTCCACGCCGATACGCGCCAGCTCCGCCACCTTGCGAACGGCGTCCTCCGGCTCCCAAGAGCAGTTGGCGTCAACCGTCACGGCGGCACCAGTCTCCCGCTTGATGCGCTCGACGACCGAGAGATCGGTCGCGGCGTCCAGCTTCACCTTGAGCATGGGATAGCCTCTCACCTCCAGCGCCTTCTCGAGCATGACCTCGGGGGTATCCAGGCCGATGCTGATGCTCGTTATCGGCGCGTCGGACGGGTCGAGCTCGAAGTGTCTGCAGAGCGGGACGCCGAAGCGCTTCCCCATCATGTCGTGGGCGGCGATCTCGAGAGACGCCCTCGCGGCCGGCTCGTCGTGTCCGCCTCGCGACGTCAGGTGAGCCATGAGCTCGGACTCGTGCGCCGCCTGCTCGACCGCCGGCCTCATCCTCTCGAGGTACGCCACGACCGTCGCAGCCGTCTCTCCGTAGTAGCGGGCCGGTGCCGCGTCGCCGAAACCCGTCAGCGGACCATCCGAGAGCCTGACGATGACGCTGTCGCTCGTGGCGCTCACCGTGCGCGCGGTGCGAAAGACGTGCCTCGGGACGAGCTCGATGACCTCGTACGTGAATTCCATTGGACGTGACTACCTGAGGAAGGGGTTCGTCCTACGTTCGACGCCTATCGTCGTCGCGGGACCGTGCCCAGGAAGCACGATCGTATCGTCGGGAAGAGTGAAGAGCTTCTCCCTAATGGACTCGAGGAGCACGTCATATGCAATGGTGGAGTCTTCGCTCGAGCAGGGAAGATCCGATCGACCGATCGAACCCGCGAAGAGAGTATCGCCCGTGAACACGAAGCCGTCTCCGAGGAACGCGATGCCCCCGCTGCTGTGGCCCGGCGTGTGGAGCACCTTGAGCTTGACGCTGCCGATCTCGAACACCTCACCGTCGCTCAAGAATCTGTCGGCCGGTTTCACGTGGACGGAGAAACCGAAGAGCGTGGAGCCGTTTCTCTCGGGGTCCG
>JAUWRQ010000152.1 GCA_030610515.1 Candidatus Eiseniibacteriota bacterium
AACGTCGACCCGCGCGTCGAGCAGCACGTGTGCGAGGCGCTCGGCATCAGGCCCGCCGGCATCTCGAACCAGGTCGTAGCGCGCGACCGTCACGCCCGGTACCTCACGTCGCTCGCGCTCCTGGGAAGCGTCATCGCACGCCAAGCGCTCGAGGTGCGGCTCCTCGCTCGCACGGAGACGAACGAGATACTCGAGGGGTTCGCGAAGAAGCAGAAGGGCAGCTCGGCGATGCCGCACAAGAAGAACCCGATCAAGTGCGAGCAGCTCTGCGGCCTGGCGCGGCTCCTGCGCGGCAACGCGCACGCCGCGATGGAGAATATCGAGCTCTGGCACGAGCGCGACATCTCACACTCGTCGGTCGAGCGGGTGATACTCCCGGACAGCTCGATCATCACGCACTACGCGACCACGAAGTTCGCCGCCGTCGTTCGAGCGCTCGACATACGTCCGGAGCGGATGCTCGAGAACCTCGAGTCCTCGAAGGGGCTCGCGTTCTCGGGGACGGTTCTGACGAGGTTGGTCGAGTCGGGGATGACGCGCGACGAGGCCTACGACCGCGTTCAGGCGGCCGCAATGGAGGCGCGGAAGGCGGGGACCTCGTTCCGCGAGGCGACGCTCGCGGACCCCGTGGTGATAGAGAAGTTGGGACGCGATGGAGCGGAGGATGCGTTCTCTTTGGACCGCCACGTTGCGCACGTCGACGAAGTGTTCGAGAGACTCGGCATCTGCGAGGAGTAGTTAGGAGCAGGAGAAGGTCCGGCATCTGCGAGGAGTAGCCGGAGCAGGAGAAGGTCCGGACGACTGCGGGCAGCATGGACTAGGCTGGAGACAGGGGAGTCCCCCCGACAAGGAGATCAGCACGTGAAGAAGGTGAATCCGCTCTACGAGGGCAAGGCCAAGATCTTGTGGGAGACCGACGATCCCGCTCTCATGGTGCAGGAGTTCAAGAACGATGCGACGGCGTTCGACGGAACGAAGCACGAGGTCATCGAGGGCAAGGGCAGGCTCAACAACACGATCTCGTCGCACCTCTTCGGGCTCCTGAACGAGAAGGGAATCCGCACGCACTTCCGCGAGAAGATCTCCGAGACCGAGATGGTCGTCGAGCGTCTCGAAATGCTCCCCGTCGAGGTCGTCGTACGCAACGTGGCCGCCGGATCGCTCGTGCGGAGGCTTGGCATCGAAAAGGGAGCGACCTTCGATCCGCCCATCGTCGAGTTCTATCTCAAGGACGATTCACTCCACGACCCCATCCTCTCGGAGGAGCACATCCGGGTCATGGGGCTCGCCACGCCGGAGCAGGTCACGGGGTTGAAGAACGCGGCGCTCGCCGTCAACGAGACGCTCGGGAGCTTCCTTCTCGAGCGCAACATGAGGCTGGTCGACTTCAAGCTCGAGTTCGGAACCGTCGGTGGCGAGCTCGTGCTCGGTGACGAAATATCGCCGGACACGTGCAGGTTCCACGACGCCAAGACCGGCGAGATCATGGACAAGGACCGCTTCCGTCAGGACCTGGGTGGGTTCCTCGAGGCGTACAACGAGGTGCTGTCGAGGGTGAGTTCGTAGGAGCGACGCCGGGGCAATCGATGAGAAACTGCGGGCGCGACCTGCCAGGAGAGACCATGCAGTTCAGGGAAGCCGACGCCTTTCACGAGGAGTGCGGGATCTTCGGCGTGACGGGGAACCGGGACGCGGCGAGCCTCACGTACCTGGGACTCTACGCGCTCCAGCACCGCGGGCAGGAGAGCGCCGGCATCGTGACGTGGGACGGCGAGACCGCGTTCCAGCACAGGGCCATGGGACTCGCCAATCATGTCTTCGACGAGGACATCCTCCGCAGTCTTGCCGGCTCCGTGGGTATCGGTCACGTCAGGTACTCCACGACGGGGCAGAGCCAGCTCATGAACGCCCAGCCCAGTCTCGTGCGGTTCCGCGGAGGATGGTTGGCCGCCGCGCACAACGGGAACCTCGTCGATTCCGCGAATCTCCGAACGAGGCTCGAATCAGCGGGCTCCATCTTCAGGACCACGACCGACACCGAGACCATCCTCCACCTCGTCGCGCGCGCCTACGCGCGGAGGCCGGCGGGGGAGGAAGCGGACAAGGCCGAGCTCCTGGCAGAGGCGCTGCGCGGTGTGCAGGGCGCGTACTCCATCGTCTTCATGATGGACGGATGCCTCGTGGCCGCGCGCGACCCCAGAGGATATCGCCCCCTGTGCTTCGGCAGGGTGAAGAACGGCGGGTGGGCCGTCGCCTCCGAGAGTTGCGGGCTCGACATCGTCGACGCCCGCGTGGAGCGCGAGGTGGAACCGGGCGAGATCGTCATCTTCGAACCCGAAGGACCCCGGTCGCACAAGATGGACGCGGCGGGGGCACCGGAGAGCTTCTGCATCTTCGAGTACATCTATTTCCTGAGGCCGGATTCCGTCGTTCGCGGCGTGTCGGTCGACACGGTACGGCGCGAACTGGGCCGCAGCCTCGCGCGGGAGAAGCCCGCGGATGCCGACATCGTCATCTCGGTCCCCGACTCGAGCAACGCGGCGGCCGCCGGATATGCGGAGGAGAGCGGCATCCCGCTCGAGTTCGGACTCATCCGGAACCACTACATCGGACGGACGTTCATCCATCCGAAGCAGTCGCTCCGCGACTACAAGGTCCGCATCAAATACAACCCCGTTGCGGACACGCTCGCGGGCAAGAGAGTGGTCGTCGTTGACGACTCGATCGTCCGTGGCACCACGAGTCAGAAGCTCATGGACATGATCAGGCGGGCGGGCGCCGCCGAGGTACACCTCAGGATAGCGTCACCTCCGATCCGCTTCCCGTGCTTCTACGGCAGCGACACGCCCACGAGGGGCGAGCTCGTCGCGTCGAGCAAGGAGGTGGCTGAGATCGCTGAGTTCATCGGCGTCGACAGCCTCGGATACCTGTCCCTTGATGGGCTGCTCGCGTCCGTTCCGGGGAGTTCGGAGTCATACTGCGTTGCGTGTTTCGACGGAAGCTACCCGCACGAGTCCGTTATCAAGGAGGCGGCGACCAGCGCCGCGGGGAGAGCCGAAGGATGACTGTGAGAAGAGCCCTCATCAGCGTTTCCGACAAGACGGGCGTCGTCGAGTTTGCGCGCACGCTCTCCGGACTCGGCGTAGAGATCGTGTCGACCGGGGGAACGTCGCGGCTCCTCCGGTCGGAGGACATCCCGTGCCGGGGCGTCTCGGACCTCACCGGGGCGCCGGAGATCCTGGACGGCCGCGTGAAGACGCTGCACCCCAGAATCCACGGTGCCATTCTCTCGCTCCCGCAGAAGGAGAGCCACGTCGCGACGCTTGAGAGGGAGGGCATCGAGCCGATCGACATGGTCGTGGTCAACCTGTACCCGTTCGAGAAGGTGACGGCTGAACCGGGCACGAAGATCGAGGAGGCGCTCGAGCAGATCGATATCGGCGGCGTGACGCTCCTGCGAGCGGCGGCGAAGAACTTCGCGAACAAGATCGTCGTCTGTTCACCTCGGCAGTACGAGAGGGTGGCGCGCGCCCTCGAGGAGAACGGGCTCGACGTCCCGCACGAGCTCCGGAAGGAACTTGCCGTGGCCGCCTTCTTCGTCACGCGGAACTACGACCGGGCGATCCACGGCTACCTTGCCGGGGATTCGGAGACCGGGGGCGACTTGCCCTCCTGCCTGAGTCTCGAGTACGAGAAGGTCCACGAGCTCCGCTACGGCGAGAACCCTCACCAGCGCGCGGCCGTCTACCACACGTTCAGGCAGAGCCCCGAGCCCTCCGTCGTGACTGCGGAACAACTCTCGGGGAAGGAGCTCTCGTACAACAACCTCATGGATCTTGATGCCGCGCTCTCGATCGTACGCGAGTTCCCCGAGCCGGCCGCGGCGGTCATGAAGCACGTGACGCCGTGCGGCGTCGCCTCGGCCCCGACGCCCGCGAAGGCGTACGAGAAGGCGCTGGCCTGCGACCCCATGTCGGCGTTCGGCTCGATCATCGCGGTGAACCGCACGATCGACATGGAGACGGCTAGGCTCATACACGAAACCAGGTTCGTCGAGGCCGTCATCGCTCCGGACTACTACCGGAACGCGCTCGACCTCATGAAGACGAAGAAGAACCGCCGCATCCTGCGCGCCGACTTCCCCGACCTCACCGACTATCATCTGAGGCCCGAGCGTCAGATGCGCTCGCTGCTGGGCGGGGGGCTTCTCGTGCAGGACGTCGACATCGAATACCTGGACGAAGCGGGCCTCAAGGTGGTCACGGACAGGGAGCCGACGGCCGAGGAGATGAAGTCGCTGCGCTTCGCCTGGCGGGTCGTCAAGCACGTCCGCTCGAACGCTATCGTGCTCGTGCAGGGCACGGAGACCGTGGGCATCGGAGCCGGGCAGATGAGCCGCGTGGACTCGAGCGTGCTCGCGGTGTGGAAGGCGGGGGACAGGACGAAGGGGACCGTGCTCGGCTCGGACGCGTTCTTCCCGATGCGCGACGCGGTCGACGCGGCAGCCGACGCGGGCATCACGGCGATGATCCAGCCGGGCGGCTCGAAGGGCGACGAGGACGTCATCAAGGCCGCGAACGAGCGCGGCATCGCGATGGTCTTCACGGGCATGCGGCACTTCAAGCACTAGCCGCCTGCCGCACGCC
>JAUWRQ010000008.1 GCA_030610515.1 Candidatus Eiseniibacteriota bacterium
ACAGAAGCACCGCGTCTGCTTGCCGTCACCGTGGACCGTGATCGGATGGTCCAGGAGCGCCCGCTTAACGAAGCGGGGTATGACCATGCCGTACTGTCCGGTCTGCCTGGGGCCGCACGTGTTGAAGCAACGCACGATCCGGATCGGCAGCTTCTTTTCCCTGTGGTATGCGAGCGCCAGGAACTCGTCGATGGCCTTCGAGGACGAGTAGCCCCAGCGCGTGATCGTCGTGGTCCCAAGCACCCTGTCGTCCTCTTCCTTGCACGGCTGCGAGTTCGCCTTGCCGTAGATCTCGGAGGTCGAGAACAGGACGACCATCTTCTTGCCATCGTTGGCCTGCTTGAGCACGTTCTCCGTGCCCTTGATGTTCGTCTCGAGTGATTTCAGGGGATTGTCGATGATGTACGCCACTCCGACGGCCGCGGCCAGGTGAAAGACCATGTCCACCTTGGCCATCATGTCGGCGACGACCCGCTCGTCCAGGATCGTATCGATGACGTAATTGAAATCGGGATTACCCTCAAGATGCGCGATGTTCTCGAAGCGGCCGGTGGACAGGTCGTCGATCACCGAGACCTGGTCACCTCTGTCGAGAAGCGCCTCAACAAGGTGCGAGCCGATGAACCCGGCACCGCCTGTCACTAGAGCCTTCATCCGTTCGTCCGCCCTTCCCCCGAGGCGAGTCCCAAGGCCTGTGACGGGCCTCAGGTCCCCTCGATTCACTCGAAGTTGCCAAAACACCAAGTATACAACAGCGTCGGGCCCGGAGCAACCGATTTCGCCCTCCCGATTTCGCCCTCCCGGGCACGCCGGACCAGCACCCCCGCGAATGTGCAAGGGCCATGCCTCAGTTCCTTGTGTGGCGGCAGAGGGGCATCTCGGAGTGGAGACGGGCCGGGTGTGGCCCGGGGCGGGAGTCTGCCGTGAAGCCGGCAGGCCCACAACTCTGTCCGTGATGCCGGGGGGACGGCTCGGCTCTGAGCGGCCTGTCAGCTCGTCATCTCGTCGTAGAGCTGCTCGAGGTCCAGTATCATCTGCTCTTCCGAGAACGACCTGTCGAACCCTCCAGAGGCGGCCCTGCTCATCTCGGCGCGGCGGCCCGCATCGTCCGCAAGGCCGGTCAGTCGGATCGCCAACTCGTCGACGGCGCCGCGAGCGACCAGGTGGCCGTTCACTCCCTCGCGCACGGCCTCGGATATTCCCGCCGTGTCGTAGGCGAGCACAGGCACGCCGGTCGCCAGTGCCTGGAGCACGACGCGCGGGAGCCCCTCCCACAGCGACGTCAGCAAGAAGAGATCCATGGCTCTCAACAGGTCCGGAACGTCGTGCCGGACCCCGAGTATCCGAAGCCTCTCTCCCAACCCCGCCGCGGCAGCGGCCTCCTCGACCGAGGCCCGCATGGGACCGTCGCCCACGTATAGGAATGTGACGTCCGGGTGGCGCTCCGTTAGAGCGACGGCGAGCCTGATGAAGTCCATCGGGTTCTTCTGGGGAGCGAGCCTGCCGACCGAGCCGACCACCAGGTGTCCGTCCGGAATCCCCAGCCCCTTCCGCACGGCACGCCCCGCCGCCTCGTCTGGATAGAACAGACGGAGAGGGATGCCGCTTCGTATCAGCCGGTAGTCTGACGGAGTGCCGATGCCCGCCTGGAGCCCAGCTCTGGTGGTCTTGTTCGATACAGATATCATCGCGTTGGTCCAGGGCCGGAGCACCTTCTCGGCGCTGGCGTAGGTCCAGCGCAGCAGCGGGTGCATCCGGTCGTGGAAGCTCCAGCCGTGGTGCGTGTGCGCCACGTGCGGCACGCCCGCGAGCCTGGCCGCTATGCGTCCGAGCACACCGGCCTTGCTGCTGTGGGTGTGCACGATGTCGAAGCGCTCGCGCCGAAGCATGTGCGTCAGCTGGACGAGCATCGAGAGGTCCCTGAACGGGTTGATCTCCCGGACCATGTTGGGCAACACGCGCAGCACTATCCCGCGCCTCCGCGCGTCCGATATCAGAGAGCCCTCCGAGCCCGTCTGCGGGCCGATCCACAGTCGTGACTCGTAGCTCGCGGGGTCCACTTCCTCTACCGACGCGATCGTGTTCTCCTGCGCGCCTCCGACTATCAGTCGTGTGATCAGATGCAGCACGCGACGCCGGCGCGTTCGCTCAACCGCCAGGAGCTCATCGTAAACGCTCCCCATTACGGCCGCGTAGTCCATCCGACCCGCAACCCACGCGTGTCCCGCCCGGGCCAGCTCGACGAATCGCTCGCCGTCATCGCACATCTCCAGCACCTTCTCGGCTACGGCAGCGGGCGCCCCCGAGGTGACGAAGCACCGTTCCATGGAGTCTGGCAACGCCTCACCGGCGCCGGGCACGCGGCGGACGAGAGGGATCCTCCCCCGCGCGAGCGTCTCCAGTATGGTCAACCCCAGGCCCTCGTAGTCCGAGACAAGAGGGACGATGTCCGAGTCGTCGAGTTCGGCGGCGACGTCCTGGACCGCGCCACGGAACTCGACCAGCCCGTCGATCCGAAGCTCTTTCGCGAGCGCCTGCAGGCCAGGCAGTTCCTCTCCCTCACCCACTACACGGAACTCGAACCGCCCCGGTCGCCGTCGCTCGAGCTCCGCCGCGGCTCGCAGGAAGATGTCAACACGCTTCTGCGGATGGAGCCTGCAGACGACGGTAAGCCTCACCTTTCGCCCCTCGGCGAACAGCGGTGCCGGCGACTGCGCCACGCCGACCGCAGGCGGGCTCTCGACCACCGGCGGCAGAGAGCCCCACGGGCCCAGGTATGACTTGACGCAGGACACCGCGTCGCTGACCGCCAGCACCGTCGCCCCCCTCAGCACATGCCTCTCGACCACCCGGACGGCCGCGGTGAAGCGCGGGTCGATGCCGTGCTTGGTGGAGAGCATCGGCGCCCTGCCCCGGAAGCCGACGTGCGCCGCGATGTCGCCCGGGATGAGGTGAGAGTGCACGAGGTCGGGTTCGAGCAGAGCGCAGTAGTCGGCGGCCCTCTTCCAGTCGGACAGGCGCCTCCAACCCGAGAGCCCGGCGACGTGAACGGGCACGCCCTGCTTCTTGAGCCCCTCGCCAATACGCCCGGAGTGCGTGAGGCACAGGACCTCGAATCTGACGCGTTCCGCGAGCGGACCCAGCACGATGGCCTCGACCAGACGCTGGGCCCCGCCGTACTCCATGTTCGGTATCACCTGGAGGACCAGGGGACGTGGGTCGGTCGCGGGCACGGGGTCGGGGAACCGGACGAGCCTCGAGGGGTGCCCGTTCTGCACCCCATCCTCCCGGAACCACTTGAACGAGCGCATTTCGAGGGCAAGAAGTCGGTAGATGGCGGCCCTCCTGCGGGAGCCCGGACGTCCGCCGAGCACCCCGAGCAGGGCGTCCGCCCTGTAGAGCCACGACCGGAGCACAAGACGAATGCGCCAGAGACGGCGGATCCTCTCGGGCGCCGCGCCCTCGCCGTCGCAGAAGTAGTGGAAGTCCGAGAGGACCCGGGCTGCGAAAACGGGGCCCTCGATGCCGCCGGTAGAGGCCCCGCCCTCGTGGTCGAAGATCGCGCCGGCAGCAATGCCCACGCAAAACCCCTTGTCCGCCGCCCGCCGGCACCATTCCACGTCCTCGTTGTAGAGGAAGTAATCCTCGTCCATCGGGCCAAGAGCGTCGACCGACTCGCGGTGAACGGCCATGACAGCGCCCGATATCACGGGAACCGCCACGACGGAGTCGTCCGTGATCTCCCGCCCGCGTCCGGCCCAGCCGCGAGGGCGGCGCGGAGGAACAAACAGCGCCTCGCGCAGGATGTCCATTGGCCTCGGGAACGCGCGGGCGGTGTTCGGGGACGGCCTGCCCTCTCCGTCGAGCAGAACGCCACCGACGAGCGCTACCCTCCTGTTCGCATCGACGGCGCCGGCAAGGACCTCGAGGGCTCCCGGCCTGGGAACGACGTCCGCGTTCATGACCACGACGACATCCCCCGACGCTTCTCTGAGGCCCCGATTGACCGCGGAGGCGTAGCCACGATTGACCGACTCCCTCACGAGCCGTGTGGCCAGACCTGCGTCGGCGATCCTGTCGCGGCTGCCGTCGGTGGAGCAGCTGTCGACGACGATGAGTTCCCATCCGGGGGTCGCCGCCTGCGCAGACACGGCCCGCAGGTTCTCGACTACCCCGGGGCCGCCGTTGTAGTTGACAACGACGATGCTGACAGAAGTGGGCATCAGGCCGCACCTTTCGTCTGCGGCAGGCTCTTGCGCATTCGCTCGGCCAGACCGAAGAGGATCCACAAGACGTACGTGGCGGTAGGCTCAGCGGCCACGAAGGTCTGCGCGTGCGCATAGAGCGCTACGCCACCAATCAGGATGGCCGCCCTCGGCCAGTCGGGGTGCGGGATCTCACGGCGCGGGAGGATCGCGTTCCTGAAGAACAGGAAACACAACACCACGAAAACGGCCATCCCGGGCAGCCCGAGGGCAACGCCTCGGTGCAGGAAGTAGTTCTCAGCCACCAATCCGACGGCTGCCGACCGGGTCGTACGGTAGTCGTACTCGAACGCGCGGACCGCGCTTCCCCATCCGACCCCAAGCAGGGGATTGTCACGTATGACCGACAGTGCCTGCTCGTACGTGACGATTCGCGCGGCGGCAGACGTCGACTGCCCCGCCGCCATCCGCGCGACCTTGGTCGTCAGAGCTGGAGGGGCGAACCAGATGAGCCCCACGAGCGCCAGAGGGGCCAGACGAAAGACGCGCCGTCTCCGGCCGACGATGATCGTGGCGATCACGGCCGCGAGCGCCCCGACCAGACCGCCGACGGTGCCGCTGAAGAAGCCGCACAGGACGCCGGCCGCCCCGACGAGCAGCAGGAACCACCTGGTCCCCCTTCTCAGCGAGGACAAGGAGAGCCCGAGCGATATCCCGAGCCCGATCGACATGTAGTGCGAGAAGAATATCGGGTGCCGGAACGTGGAGACCACGCGGACGGTCTTCCGCCCCAGCGCGTCCCACGCGGCGTGGTGGCTCCCCCAATCGGGCAGGGCGGCGCCGTACGGCAGAGACGCCTGATACAACCCGTAGACGACGGCGGGTATCATGCCGAGCACCAGGACGACCAGGACCCTCTGCGCGTCCCTGCCACTTCTGACCATGCTGAGCGCGAGGAACAGGAAGGCCAGGTTGGCGGCCGCGTGGAGGATCGCGACGAACCCCCACAGCGGGCGCGCGGCCGTCAGCATTCCGGGAATACTGAGCCCGAGCACGGCCACTCCCAGCTTGAACGACGTGCTCTCCCTCCACGTCGTCCGAACGCCTTCTCTCGCCATGCCGACCGCGAAGAGGACGAAGAGCAGGATGTCTGTCGGGAAGATCGAAACCGTCCCGACGACGTCGATCGAGAGCGGCTCGCGCAGCGGTATCGTCGCGAGCAGCAGGTACCACAGACCCTCGCGCAGGCCGAACTTCCACACGAGCGCCGATGCGGTCGCGGCCGAGATTACCGCGAGCGTCACTACGAGCGGCGCCTCTGCCACCGCGAGGGCAAGGGCCACCGGCGCCAGCACGATGGGCAGCCACGGGCTCCTCAACCAGGCACGTGCGCTCATCCTCGCTCCTCTCTCTCGTCGAGCGAGGATGGCCGTCGTCGCCGCCACGCGGCGAGGTCGGACCGGAGAACCGGGTCGACGGCCAGCCAGACGGCGAGATAGCACGCCGACAGGACGACGACAGCGAGAGCCACCGCGGGAACGCTCCCCCGCTCGGGCAGCAGCCGGACAAGACCAAACGCGGGCAGAGCGAGTGCGGCGAAGGCGATGACCGGCCCCCTGAGGGCGAGTGCGAATGCTCCTGCGCCGCCCTCGATCGCCCTGTTGACGAACTTCCACGCAAGCAGCATCGAGGGCGCGGCCGAGACGATCATCATGAGCGCCACGCCGGGCAGCCCCCAGAGTGTGGCCCCCACGTAGAGCCCGGCCGCCGCGAGGACGAGCTGTAGCGCGTTGACCTTGCGGTAGTCGACAGGCCTGCCCGTTCCTATCAGGAGGTCGCCCGACAGGTCGGTCAGCGCCCGGAAGAACCCGAACAGCGCAAGGACAGACAGCGGCACGACCGCGCCCGCCCACTTGTCGCCGTAAAACGAGAACAGGACGTACCCACCGAACGCAAGCAGGCAGAGGGCGAACAGAGCGCTGGCGCCCGCCAGATACGAGGTGGCCCGGAAGAAGAGCCGGGCCTGCTTCCCCCTGTCCTCATCGAGCACGCTGTAGGAGGGAAGAAGGACCGTGTTGAGCACGCGCGTGAACAGCATCGACGGGGTATTGGCAATCATATACGCGAAGGCGTACAGGCCCAGCTCGTGCGTGCCGAGCACGCGGCTGACCACTATCCGGTCGACGCTCCTGAATGCGAACACGAGGATGGCGCCACCGAGAACGGCCCATCCGAAGGCGAGGTCCTGGCGGGCGAGCGCTGGAACGAACCGCAGCTTCGGTCGCCAGGGCGACAAGATCCAGTACGCGATGCCCTCGGCGGTCGAGGACGCGATCTCCGCCACGACCAGCGACCACGCCCCCATGCCGTTGATTGCCGTGGTCAGGACGACCACGAGATACGTCAGGGACGCGCAGAGGCCGGGAACAAACTTCTTCCTGAAGTCGAGCGCCTTCTCGAAGAGGTAGTAGGGAACGAGCTTGAGCGCCCGGATGACCAGCAGGACCGACGCCGCTCGGAACAGCTCGACCAGCGCGTCCTCCCTGTAGAACGAGGCGACCAGGGGTGCTGCGGCCCACGCGACCGCGGCAAGCGCGACGCCGAGCGAGACGGTAACGAAGAACGCCGTGTCGGCCGCCTCGTCCAACCTCTCCTTGCGGTATATGAGAGCCTGACCGATGCCGAAGCCCTGTAGCAGGGCCAAGCCGAGGATGGTGACGTTGAGGGCGGCGAACAGCCCGAAGTCCCGGGGGGCGAGAAGCCCTCCCAGGATGAGGAGGGCAACATAGCGAATCGCGCGGTCGAGGAACATCGTGCTCCCGACCCACGCGATGCCTCGCACGACGGAACGTCTCATCTAGGATCCCGCTGAGGCGGGTCCTCCCTGCCCTCCGCCCGGTTCTGCCCACTCCCTCAGACGCCTCGAGTAGCGCAGGATCAGGCGCGTCGGTCCCGAGTTCCCGAAGCCGAGCGACGGACGCACGCGCGCCGAGTATTCGAGGAGGCTGTCGGCCAGGAAGGCAATGCCCACGGACGCAAGGAAGGCCAACCCTGTTGTTAGAATTACTATCAGACTCCGGCGCGGCCGGCTCTTCCTGAGCGCCGGCGCCGCCCGGTCGAGAACGTGAATGACCTCGAGGTCCTTCGCCTCCTGAATGCGCGCCTCCTCGAGCTGACTGCTCAGGTAGGTCCGCACGTTCTCGAGGACCATCACGTCGCGCGTCAGATCGGCAAGCTCATGAGCGAGCGCGGGAATCTCCAGCAGGGGAATGACGACGCCGGAGCCGGACGCTTCCGCGGACGTCTCCGTGTTCGCTCCGGAGAACTCCTCTATCTTGCCGCCTACTTCCCTGAGCTCCGCCTCGATCTGTCGCATGCGGATCTGGTCGGGCCCCGAGAACCCCTCGAGCACGCCCCTCTCCAGCTCGAGACGCGTGCGCTCGGCCTCGAGCTCGGCGATGGCCTCGATCGTTGCCTTGGTCTGTTCGATCAGGTCGATGGCCGTGTGGGCCCGCTGGAACTCCCTCAGGGTCTGCGTCGCTTCCTCGAGTCTCGCTCCGTTTTCCTGGAGGGCCGTCGTCACGAACTCGCTCGTGCGGCCCGCGTTCTCGACGCTCGTCCTGCGATGGTATTGGTCCAGGTGGTCCATGAAGGCGTTGGCCATGTCAGCGGCACGCTGCCTGTCGCGGTCCTCAACGCGTACCTCGACGAAGCCCTCCGACGTCGTCTCGGCCACGACGTGGTCCTCCAGCTCCTTGATGGCGTGTTCGCGGCTCTTTGCGTCGTAGACGGCCGTAAGATCGAACTGGTCAACGATCTGGCCTCTGACCAGCCTGCTCTTCAGGACGCCGATCATCATGTCGGTCATCGGCGTCGCCGAGAGAAGCCCTCCCGCCCCGAAATCCATTCCGATCTGCGAGAACACGTTCAGGAGACTCCCTCTCGACTCCCCCTCCTGGGGGGGCGTGCAGGTCTCGCTGGACTCGTACCACATGGGCATCGCGAGGCTCACAACCATCGAGACGACGACGGCCGTCAGCGTCGCGCGGTAGATGAACTTCCTCCACGATAGGATGAGGTCTAAGGGCGACCTGTTTGTCTCCATTGACTGAACACTCCCCGCCGACTTCGACTAGCTGGTAGTCGCCTGATCGACGACGATGTAGATGGTGGCCAGTGAGGTGAGGAACGCGACCACCTCGCGGATGACCTTCCACAGGTCTGTCTCCCCGCGCTCGGGCACCCAGATGATGTCCCCCGGAGACAACGCGCCCGCGGCCCTCGCGTAGACCCACCTGCCCGTCGATCCGCGGATGACTCTGACGCGACCCTTCCGGGCGACGGAGCCGTAGCCGCCCGCCTCCCTGATGTAGTAGCTGGAGCGCTTCCCGGCGACGTGATCCACCTCGCCGGGGTTCTTCACCTGCCCCATGACTTCCACCGTCGTCGTGGTCTTTGGGATCGCTATGAGGTCGCCGTCCATGAGCAGCACGTCCTCCCCCGTGTCGCCGCCGAGGGCGCGGACGAAGTCCACGACGACGCCCCGGTCCCTGAATCGGTTGCGGAAGTAGTCGTACTCGACGTCGCTCATCTCGCTGACGGCCATCCGCTGCAGGCGCTCGAACTCCTCGTCCGGCCCTCCCCACGGGAGTGTGCGGACCAGCCTGGCGTCCTCCAGCGACGCCTCATCCGTGGGGCCGCCCGCCCGGTGGATCACGTCCGAGAGCCGATCGGTCCCCTCGTTGATGCCGTAGGGGCCCGGGTGCTTCACCTCGCCCTCGACCTCGACCCTCGTGGGGCGCCGCCACTCGTTCAGCGCGCGCACGTAGACCTGGTCCCCGTCGCCCAGCCCCGTTTCTGCGCCCGCCGGGCCATCGGCGTCGACCAGGGCGTACCGGGTTTCGCTGTCATTGACGAACTGCCTGACCTCGACGCTGTCCGCCACCGCCCCGCGCGCGAAGCCGCCGGCCAGCTCTATCAGCGAGCCGATCGTCTCGCCCTCGACACGCTCGTACCTGCCGGGCCGCGCGACGGCGCCTTCGATGTGGACGAACTCCACCGCGTGCGGCACGAAGATGACGTCGCCGTCCAGAATCGGCGGATTCGCGTCCACGTCGCCGGTGTTGCGGTAGCGCACCAGGTCGACGCGGCGTGTATCTCCGTTCCGTCTCGTTATCGTGATGTTCCTGCTGCTCGCCCCCTCGGAGAGACCGCCGGATTTGCGAACCAGCTCGCCGGCGAGATCGAGAACCGTCCCCACGTATCCGCCGGGGACCTCGACGCCCCCGAGCACGTTGACGAGAATGCTCCTCAGGCCCACGAGCGAGACGCTCACCTCGACGTCGTGATAGAACGACTCCAGGCTCCTGGCCAGGTCGGCCTTTGCCTCACTGAGCAGCCGCCCGGCCACGGGGACGGTCGCCACGCTTGGGACGACCAGCTCCCCCTCGGGCGTCACGGTCGCGAGATAGCTGGCGACTCCCTGACCCCACACGGTGATGGAGAAGCGGTCTCCGGGACCGACGATGTAGGTCATGTCGTCGACGGGGCCCTGCAAGACCGTCTCTGAGGTCGCGGCCAACGCTGGCGCGGGCGCCTCTTCCAGGGCGGATTCACCGTCCGTGCCCGCACCGAGCGCGCCGGGGGCTCCGGTCGCGGCAAGGACGACAAGCATGACGAGAACGACTACTGGCTGGAAGCCGCGGACAGTGAAGAAGCTGCGATCCATCGTGACCCCGCTTGCGTGTGCTCTTCCCGACAAGAATCTTTATTATCCGTCCGTGCATTGGGCGTGTCAAGTGGCCAGCCGGGGAGCGTGGCGTACCCGGGGGCCGTCCCGCTCCCGCCGCCTAGCCGTCCTTGGCTCCCCAGTCGTAGGGGATGTCGTTGTCGTGCGGGTCCACGCGGAATTCGTCCGGCTCGTCGTATCGGAACGGCTCGGTCGGGCAGTTCACGAGATAGCCCGGTTCGTTCCCGATGGCCTTCATCCCGTGCAGAACACCCGGGGGGATGGTGATCAGAATGGGATTGAGCTCACCCATGGTGAACTCATTGACCTCACCGTGCGTAGGCGAATCGGGACGACCATCGTACAACACAACCTTCATCATGCCCTTGACGATGGTGAAGTAGTCGGTTTGAACCTTGTGGTAGTGCCACCCCTTGACGACGCCGGGGTACCCGACGGACAGGTAGACCTGCCCGAACTTGTCGAAGATGTCATCGTCCGCGCGGAGCATCTCCATCAGGTAACCGCGCTCGTCCGGCATCAACCGGAGTTCCTTGATGCGGACACCGTCTATCAGCTTCTTGGCCTTGATGCCTCTGG
>JAUWRQ010000163.1 GCA_030610515.1 Candidatus Eiseniibacteriota bacterium
GGCTCGCGGCATCCCCATCCGCATCGGTGTCAACGCAGGGTCGCTCGAGCGAGACATCCTCGAACGCGACGGTAGCCCGACTGCTGCCGGTATGGTCGAGAGCTGTCGGAGGGCCATCGAGCTCGTCGAGGGCATGGGATTCACTGATTTCATCCTGTCGCTCAAGGCGTCCGACGTGGCGATGACGGTTGAGGCGAACCGCGCGATCGCGAGCCGGTGTGACTACCCGATCCATCTGGGCATCACCGAGGCAGGCACCGTTCTGACAGGCGCCGTGCGCTCCGCGGTCGGCATAGGCATACTCCTCGCCGAGGGAATAGGTGACACGATTCGCGTCTCGCTAGCGGGACCTCCGGAGAGCGAGATCGCCGTCGGGCGCCGAATCCTCTCGTCGGTGGGGCTTCATCACGGGGGCGTCACCGTCATAGCGTGCCCGACGTGTGGGCGATGCACGATCGGCGTCGCGGCGATAGCTGAGGAGGTCGAGCGGAAGACCGCGCACATCCGGGAGCACCTCGTGGTTGCCGTCATGGGCTGCGCCGTGAATGGACCGGGCGAGGCGCGCGAGGCGGACGTCGGCGTCGCGGGAGGCGGGGGAGAAGCGGTGCTCTTCAGGGGTGGGGAGGTGGTGGACCGGATCGACGGGGCGCGTGCGGCGGAGGTGCTTCTTGCGGAGATCCTCGACGTCGTCGGGCCGAGTGAATAGACTATGGGGCGGCGTCATCGACGTGGGCCGGAGACCATCAACAGGGAGGTGACAGTGAGACGGTTCATCAAGCTCGCGATCGTCGCGGTACTCATCGTCGCGCTCATCACGCTCGCCGGCTGCGCGGCCGGGTCGGAGCGGTTCATGGACAAGCCCGCCGGGTTCTGGATGGGACTCTGGCACGGGTTCATCATCATCGTCACGTTCATCATCGGTCTCTTCACCGACACCGTCCACATCTACGAGACGAACAACAACGGTGGATGGTACGACTTCGGCTTCCTGTTCGGTGTCGTGATTTCCATCGGAGGAGGCTGCGGACGGCACCACCAAAAGAAAAAGCGCCGCATACGCGAAGACGACTGGGACGAGATCGCCGCGAAGGTCGAGGCGAAGGTCCGTCGTGGCATCGACAGCTGGCTCGACGAGCGCGACGAGGGCGAGCGGGAGTGGGAGGACATCGGGAGGAAGATCGAGGAGAAGATCAAGCGAGAGCTTCGCGACTGGGCCGAGAGCTAGCCGGCGCAGCGGGGCCTTCTCCCTACATCCACAGGGCCTTTTTCTGGAATCCATTCCTTCAGACGTGCGTCAGAACGGGGTGAGCGCGCGTGCCCAGGTGGCGTGCACCGGGCGCGGCGCGGGCTTCATGCCCCTCGCTGGGGCATCTTCCCGGGATCTCGACAGGAGTCTCTGGTAATGGCAGTTCGGAAGATCATCGAGATAGACGAGGAGAAGTGCGACGGCTGCGGTCTCTGTGCGGATGCCTGCCACGAAGGCGCCATCCAGATCATAGACGGCAAGGCGAAGCTCGTCTCCGAGACGTACTGCGACGGGCTCGGCGACTGCATCGGCGAGTGTCCGCGGGACGCCATCACGATCATCGAGCGTGAGGCCGCGGGCTTCGACGCCGCGGCGGTTGAGGCTCACCTGATCCGTCAGAAGGCGAACGCCGGGACGCGCCCTGCGGCGACGCCCTGCAGCTGTCCGAGCTCGGCGCTCCAGGATTTCGATGAGCCCGCGTCGGCGCCGACGACCGACGGCGACAGACCGCCTCAGCTCCGACAGTGGCCGGTTCAGCTCGTGCTCGTTCCACCGGGCGCTCCGTTCCTCAAGGGTGCGGACCTCCTGATCACTGCGGATTGCGTCCCGTTCGCGACGGCCAACTATCACGACAGATACCTGGCCGACAAGGTCACGGTCGTGGGCTGCCCGAAGCTCGACGACATCCAGTACTACTACGAGAAGCTCAAGCTCATGCTCGCCGAGGCGGACCCGAAGAGCATCACCGTTCTCCGTATGGAAGTCCCGTGCTGCGGCGGCATCACGCAGGCCGTGACCAAAGCGCGGAACGAGGTCATTCCTGGCACCGGCCTCGACGTTATCACCATCGGGATCCGCGGCGAGGAGCAGAGCGTCGAGCACGTCCCCTCTCCGTAGCAGAAGGTCGGCGACGCCTGGTGTCGAGATGCGTGGTACTCCGGAGGTAGCGCGACGCAGCAAACACCCCCACAGGACAGGGCCGGTCGCAGGACCGGCCCTCGCTATTGAGAGCCGGTCCGTCGCGTGCTAGGCTCAATGACGGTTCGCTGACGCGCGTCAGCGTGAGCACGCGATCCGCTCATGCGCGTCCGCGTGAGTACGTCGATTCAGGTACGTCCAGGCGCTACACCCGCGCGCCGGGCACTCCGGGGGAACGCAATGAACTCGAGAACCCTTGCGTGGCTTGCGACGATTCTTGTCCTGGCGGCGATCGCGGGCGGGTGCGGCGAGACTTCGCCGGACCCTGTCGTCGACGTCGATGCACGATTCGAGCTTCGAAGTTCCGCGTTCGCGAACGGCGGGCCGATTCCCGTCAAGTACACCTGCGACGGGGAGGACGTCTCGCCTCCGCTCGAGTGGGAGGGGCTACCGCCCGGCACGTTCTCGCTGGCCCTCATCGTGGACGACCCGGACGCCGTGCCGGCGGCCGGGAGAATCTGGAACCACTGGGTGCTCTACAACATCCCCGCGCGCGCAGTGTCGCTCGCTGAGGGTATCCCCGACGAGATCAACCTCGCCGGAGGCGCGCACAACGGCAAGGGCTCGTCCCGCGTAGGATATGAGGGACCGTGCCCGCCGCCCGGTCGGATTCACACGTACAGGTTCAGGATGTACGCGGTCGACACCATCACCGACCTCCCCGGCGGGGCGACGAAGGCACAGCTCTTGGAGGCCATAAGCGGGCACGTGCTCGCGGTGGGTGAGCTCACCGGCACGTACGCGCGCCGGTAGCGTGCCTGTCGTCGGTGCCTACGGCATCGGCCTCGCCGACTGCCGGGGATCGGTGCCACGAGTGGCCCGCTCCGGCCCGTCCGACCAGGAGGCTCGTTGGCCGCCATCCTCGAGACACGGAACTTGCGCAAGACCTACCGGAAGGGCTCCGTTCCGATCCCGGTCCTAAACGGCGTGTCGCTCGAAGTCGGCGAGGGCGAATTCCTCTCCATCGTCGGTCGCTCCGGTTCAGGCACGCCGACCATCCTCAATCTCATCGGCGGACTCGATACTCCGACCGACGGGAGCATCCTTGCACGGGGGACCGACATCTCAGGGCTGGGCCGCAAGGGTCTCGCGCTTCACAGGCGGCGAACCGTCGGGATGGTCTTCCAGTCGTTCAACCTGATTCCCTCGAGGACCGCCCTCGAAAACGTGACGTTGGCTCTCACCTTCGGCGAGCATCCGCTTCGCGACCGGCGCAGGCGCGCGGTCGAGATCCTGTCGTCGGTCGGGCTCGGGCAGCGGCTCGACCATAAGCCGGGGGAGCTATCGGGAGGGGAGGCGCAGCGCGTCGCCATAGCCCGCGCTCTCGCCAACGGCCCGGAGATCCTCCTTGCGGACGAGCCCACCGGCAACCTCGACAGCGCGACGTCGGACGAGATCGTCTCACTCCTTCGCGGGCTCAACCGAGACCGCGGACTCACGGTCATCATGGTGACGCACGAGGAGCCGATGGCCCGCGAGGTCTCGCATCGCACGCTAAGACTCCTGGACGGGAAGCTGGTGGGCGAGGAGCGGCTGCGCGAGTTCGGAGGTGCCGGATGAGATTCGCCGACATCTACCGCCTGGCCAACGCCAACCTCTGGAGAACCAAGCTCCGGACGATCCTGACGACCCTCGGCGTCGTGGTCGGCATCGGTGCGCTCGTCTCGATGGTCTCGTTCGGCGTCGGCATCCAGAAGAACGTGACCGACGAGATTCGCCGGAACAACCTCTTCACTACCCTCGAGGTGACCCCGGCGGACCTCGACCTAGAGCGCATCATGGGCGGGGACGTGACGTCCCTTATGGAGCCGCGCGACGAGGACGCCCCGGTTCTCGATGACGCCGCGGTCGACGCGATCCGAGCGGTCCCCGGCGTTGAGGTCGCCTTCCCCGAGATCCGGTTCCCCGTCACCATCCGGCTGGGCGGACGCGAGACGCAGACGAACCTCCAGGCGCTGCCGGCAGATATGGGCAGATACAGGCCCTTCGACGAGCTGCCGGACGGACGGTTCTTCAAGAGCGACTCGGA
>JAUWRQ010000026.1 GCA_030610515.1 Candidatus Eiseniibacteriota bacterium
CCCGTCCTGATGAAGGCCGCGGCGGGCGGAGGCGGAAAGGGCAAGCGCATCGTCCGGGACGCGTCCGGACTCGCTGCCGCCGCGAAGGCCGCGCGCTCCGAGGCGGGTTCAGCCTTTGCCGACGACCGCATCTATCTCGAGAGGCTCATCGAGCATCCACGCCACGTCGAATTCCAGATCATCGCCGACAAGCACGGGAACGCCATCCACCTTGGCGAGCGCGAGTGCTCGATCCAGCGCCGGCATCAGAAGCTCGTGGAGGAGTCGCCGTCGCCGGCTCTCACGCCGTCACTCCGCGCGAAGATGGGCGAGGCGGCCATCAAGGCGGTGAAGGCGGCCGCGTACACGAACGCCGGGACGATCGAGTTCCTTCTGGACGGCAACCGGGATTTCTACTTCCTCGAGGTGAACGCGCGGCTACAGGTCGAGCACCCCGTGACGGAGCTGGTGACCGGCGTCGATCTCGTGAAGGAGCAGCTCCGCGTGGCGGCGGGGGAGAGGCTCTCGCTGACGCAGGCGGAGGTCTTCCACAAGGGCTCGGCCATCGAGTGCCGTATTTGCGCGGAGGACCCCGAGAACAACTTCTTCCCGTCGACCGGCTTGATAGAGAGACTGCGCGAGCCCTCGGGCCCGGGCGTCAGGGTCGAGAGTGGTATACACGTGGGCTACGAGGTGCCCATCTACTACGACCCGCTCGTGTCGAAGCTACTCGTCTGGGCGCCGACCCGAGACGAGGCCATCGCGCGCATGAAACGCGCTCTCAGCGAGTATCACATCGAGGGCATCAAGACGACTATCCCGTTCCACAAGGCCGTCATGGACAGCGACGTCTTCCGTAGCGGCGACTTCGACACGAGCTTCGTGGATGACGTCTTCTTCCCGAAGTACGCGGGACGCGGGACGAAGCTCCCGGTGGTTGCGGCGATCGCCGCGGCGCTCGTGGCGGACGCTGAGCGCGCACGGACGAAGCCGTTGGGGGAGGGTGGGGATGGTGACGGCGGCCGCAGGAGCGGCTGGCGGGCGCCGGCCGGCAGCGCTCCATGGGGCGGCTGGCAGCTGCATCAGAGATGACGTCGTGCCCGGTCGCGGGCCATCCCCGTGGGCGGGCTCTGAGCCGTCGCCGGCTGCGACGCAGCCTCACGGCGGCGAAGGAGCGAAGCGCCCCGCCTCAGGGGATGCCCGTGGCCGGGGAAGAGGGGTTCTGTGAAATACGTCGTGCACATCATGGGTGAGGACGTCGAGCTTGATATCGAACGCGGCTCGGGCGGAACCATGGTGACGCTCGGAGGTCGCACCGAGCTCGCGGACCTCGTGCGAGTCGGATCGTCGCCCGTCTACTCGTTGACATTGGGCGGCCGCTCCTACGAGTTCTCAGCCCACAGGCGGAACGGGAAGTACGAGATCGTGCTGGACGGGGAGCCGTACTCCGCGGGCGTCATGGACGAGCGCGCAATTCTCATCGCGGCCGCGTCCGGTCCCGAGTCCGAGGGCGAGGGCGGGGAGACCGTGATCGCCCCGATGCCGGGCATCGTCATCGGCGTCGCCGTCGAAGTGGGGGCGCAGGTCGCGCCCGGGCAGGGCGTCGTCACACTCGAAGCCATGAAGATGGAAAACGAGCTCAGGAGCGAGCGCGGAGGCGTCGTCAGGGAGATACACGTCACCATCGGCCAGGGCGTCGCCCAGGGCGAGACGCTCATCGTTCTCGAGTGACAGGGACTCCCGAGCGTGAGGAGTTCTGGAACAATCAGGCCCGCGCGGTCTTTCCTGGCGCCGGCGCTGTCGGAGGTCGCACGTTGAAGAAGGAGCACCACGACAGGAAGCACTGGGAGAGGGGGACGCTCAAGCCCTGGCTCCGGACGCATCCGGAGCGAAAAGAGGAATTCCGAACTCTCTCCGGGCAGCCCGTCGAGCCCGTCTATTCCGAGGACGATCTCCACCACGCACGCGAAGACGCGCTCGGTCTCCCCGGTGAGTTCCCTTTCACGCGCGGCGTCCATCCGACGATGTACAGAGGACGCCTCTGGACGATGCGGCAGTACGCGGGGTTCGGGACCGCCGCCGAGACCAACAGGCGCTTCCGGTATCTCCTCGAGCATGGTCAGACCGGGCTCTCGGTTGCGTTCGACCTTCCGACCCAGATGGGGTACGACGCCGACCACGATATGGCGGAAGGTGAGGTCGGGCGCGTAGGCGTCTCCATCTGTTCGGTCGAGGACATGCGGGCGCTTCTCGACGAGATCCCGCTGGATGAAGTCAGCACTTCGATGACGATCAATGCCACCGCGCCGATGCTGATGGCCATGTACATCGTAGCCGCCGAAGAGACGGGCGCCGACGTTGTGTCGCTCCGGGGCACCGTGCAGAACGACATCCTCAAGGAGTACGCGGCTCGCGGAACCTACATCTATCCGCCGGCCGAATCGGTCAAGCTCGCGCTGGGGCTGGCCGCCTATCTGAATGAGCACGTTCCCAAGTGGAACACGATGTCGGTTTCCGGCTACCACATGCGAGAGGCCGGGGCCACGGCCGTGCAGGAGCTCGCATTCACGCTCGCCGACGCGACCGCGTACGTCGAGACGGCGAGATGGGCGGGCGTCGACGCTGAGACGTTCTGCTCGCGCCTCTCGTTCTTTTTCGACGCGCACAGCGATCTCTTCGAGGAGGTCGCGAAGCTCAGGGCCGCGCGTCGGATGTGGGCGCGCATCGTGCGCGACCGGTTCGGCATCGACTCGCCGCGCGCGCAGGTGCTCAGGTTCCACACGCAGACGGCCGGCGTGAGCCTCACGGCGCAGCAGCCCGAGGTCAACGTGGTGCGCGTCGCGCTCCAGGCTCTCTCGGCCGTGCTGGGGGGGACGCAGAGCCTCCACACGAACTCGAGGGACGAGGCGCTGGCTCTTCCGACCGAGGAGAGCGCGCGGCTCGCGCTTCGGACGCAGCAGGTGATCGCCGAGGAGAGTGGCGTCGCGAACGTGGTCGATCCCCTGGGCGGTTCCTACTACGTCGAGTGGCTCACCGACCACATCGAGTCGCAGGCGCTGGAGGAACTCCACAGGATCGACGCCATGGGAGGTGCGACCGCGGCGATCGAGAAGGGCCACTACCAGAGGTCGATCGCCAAGAGCGCCTACGAGCAGCAGAAGGCCATTGAGGAGGGGGAGCGGATCGTCGTCGGCGTCAACCGGTACGAAATCGACGAGCCGGGGCGCGTGGAGACGCTCAAGGTCAATCCGGCGCTACGCGAGGAGAAGACGAGGTCGCTCCGGGCTCTCCGCGAGAGCCGCGACGGCAAGGGCGTGGAGGACGCGCTCGAGCGGCTGACCGCGGCGGCGCACGACGGAGCGCCGACGATGGCTCTGATTCTCGAATGCACTAGGCTCAGGACGACGCTCGGCGAGATGTCGAAGGCGCTGGAGGACGCGTTCGGGAGATACCACCCGTCCGGAGGCGCGTGGTAGCGCAGGAGAAAAGGTTGAGCACGCACGAGACCGACAGGGGCGCTGGAGCGACACGCGGAAACGCCGTCACGGGCGTCGACCACATCTCCATCCTCGTGGAGAACGTCGACTCCGCGATGGAGTTCTACGTCGACCTCTTGGGGCTCCAGGTGGTCAAGGTCGAGAACTCGGAGCTTCACGGCGTGCGCGCCGCGTTCTTGAGAGCCGGCGACGTCATGGTCGAGCTCATTGAGCCCCTGGGCCCCGGGCCTCTTCAGAAGCTCCTCGAGACGCGCGGCCCCGGGTTCCATCACGTCTGCTTCGAGGTGCCGGACCTCGAGCGAGCTCTTTCCGACGTCGCCGAAGCGGGCGTCAGGGTCATAGACGACAAACCGAAGCCTGGAGTCGAGGGTGGACGCATCTCGTTTCTCCATCCCAAGAGCACGCAGGGCTCGATGATCGAGCTGTGCGACAAGAAGGAGTTCGGAGAGCCATGAGCATCTTCGAGCGCATGAAGAAGAGGCGGCACGAGCAGCTCATCTTCTGTTTCAACCGACCCACTGGCTTGAAGGCCATCATCGCCATCCACGACACGACGCTCGGAACGTCGGTCGGCGGAACGAGGCTCATGGAGTACGGAAGCGAGGAAGAAGCCGTCGTCGACGCGCTCCGTCTGTCCGAGATGATGACCTACCAGAGCGCCTCGCTCGAAAGCGACATGGGTGGGGGGAAGGCCGTTCTCATGACCGAGGAGGGAACGGAGCTCGACGAGGCGTACTTCCGCGCGTTCGGACGGTTCGTGGAGGGTCTGAAGGGGCTCTTCGTCACGTACCCCGCGTTCGGGACGTCGGACCGGGAGTTCCGGCACGTGCGCCGCGAGACCTCGAGCGTCGTCCCCATGGAGGGGAATCACGAGATCACCGCCATCGGCGTCATCCACGGCATGAAAGCGTGTGTGCGCGAGCTGACCGGTCACGCGAGCCTGAGCGGGGTGCGCGTCGCCGTGCAGGGAGTCGGCAAGGTGGGACAGCTTCTCGTGGACGAGCTCGTGGCGGAGGGCGCGCTCATCACCGTCACCGACATCCGCTACGACCAGATTAAGGAGGTGCAGGACCGTCACGGCGACGTCACCGTCGTTCGCCCCGACGAAATCCTCTCCACCGAGTGCGACATCTTGTCCCCGTGCGCCGTCGGCCGTGTGCTGAACGACGAGACGATCCCCCGGCTCCGGTGCCGGATCGTCGCAGGGGCGGCGTCGGATCTCCTCGAGGAACCCAGACACGCCGATCTCATGAGGGAGCGCGGCATCCTCTACGCGCCCGATTTCGTGATCGGAGGGGCAGAGCTCTTCCAGACGGAGCCCGAGCTCATGGGTGCTCCGCGCGAACGCATGCGCGAGGAAGCGAAGAGGGTGTACGACGTGATGGCCGACATCATCACCGAGGCGAAGAAGGAGGACACATCTCCGTACCGCATAGCCGTGGCAAGAGCCGCAAGGAGGGTCGGAAGGATAGGGATGGTGCGCAACATCATGTGTTGAGATCGGGAGGATTGGCGGAGCGCGGCGGAGAGGTTCCGCGACATCATGTGTTGAGATCGGGAGGATTGGCGGAGCCGCACGTCGGGTCATCCCCCACGGACCGGAGGGAAGTGAGGCACAAATGGCTGGGATCATCGGGTACGGCGCCTACATGCCCCGCAACCGGATCAAGGTTGAGGAGATCGCCAAGATCTGGGGGGCCGACGCGCCGAGCTACAAGAAGGGGCTGATGCTCCAGGAGAAGTCGGTACCGTCGCCCGACCAGGACACCATCACGATGTCGGTCGAGGCGACCAAGTACGCGCTCAAGAGGGCGGGGATAGACCCGACGCGCATCGGGGCGGTCTACGTCGGCTCGGAGTCGCATCCCTACGCGGTCAAGCCGTCGGGCACAGTGCTGGCGGAGGCCGTCGGTGCGACGCCCGAGGCGCACTGCGCCGACTTCGAGTTCGCGTGCAAGGCCGGGTCCGCGGCCATGTTCGTCTGCATGGGCCTCGTCGACGGCGGGAAGATCGAGTACGGACTTGCGGTTGGAGCCGACACGTCACAGGGAGCGCCCGGCGACGCGCTCGAGTACTCCGCCGCCGCGGGCGCCGCGTCCTTCATCATCGGGAAGGACGACGGAGTCGCGAAGGTCATCGACACGTATTCGTTCATGACCGACACGCCGGACTTCTGGCGCAGGAGTTACATGCACTACCCGCGTCACGCTGGGCGCTTCACGGGAGAGCCCGCGTACTTCAAGCACGTTCTGGGGTGCGCGAACGGCATGATGGAGAAGGTGGGGATGAAGCCCAAGGACTTCGCCTACGCCGTCTTCCACCAGCCGAACGGTAAGTTCCCGATGCGTGTAGGCAAGATGCTCGGGTTCACCAAGGAGCAGATCGAGCCCGGTTGGCTTTCTCCTACGCTCGGTAACACCTACTCGGGTTCGTCTCCGATGGGGCTTACGGCAACGTTTGATGTTGCCAACCCCGGAGACATGATCCTCATGGTGTCGTACGGGTCGGGTTCAGGCAGCGACGGCTTCGTCTACGAGATGACGGACAAGATCGACGCTGTGCGCGACCTCGCGCCGAAGACGAGAGAGAAGCTCGATTCGGACAAGGTCTACATCGACTACGGGACCTACGCCAAGTACCGCAGGAAGATCCGCATGGGCGAGTAGTTCGCCCCGGGCGCCGCCGGAGCCGCAGGGCCCGGTCGGACGCCGGTCGACCTGCTCAACACCAGACCATCAGGAGAAGACACATGAGGGACGTAGCAGTCATCGGTGTGGGGATGCAGAAGTGGGGCGAGCTGTGGGAGAAGTCGCTCCGCGACATCTTCACCGAGTCCGCGCTGTTGGCCATCGACGACGCCGGGGTCGATCACATCGAGTCCATGTACGTCGGCTGCATGACGAGCGGGCTCTTCGCCGGTCAGGAGCACCTGGGTTCGCTCCTCGCCGACTATCTAGGAGTGGCGCCGATCCCGTCGCTCAGGGTCGAGACGGCCTGCGCATCGGGTGGTGCGGCATTCAGGCAGGCGTTCTTTGACGTCGCGTGCGGTGAGCACGACATCGTTCTGGCGGGCGGCGTCGAGAAGATGACCGACGTCGACGGCGGCGGGGCGACGTATGCGCTCTCGACCGCGGCCGACGCGGAGTACGAGGTCTACCACGGCGTGACGTTCCCCGGCCTGTACGCGATGATGGCGGTCGCGCACATGCACAAGTACGGCACGACGCGCGACCAGCTCGCGCACGTGTCGGTGAAGAATCACCACAACGGTTCCAAGAACCCGTTGGCGCAGTACCCGTTCGAGGTCTCGCTCGACCAGGTCAAGAACTCGGTCGCGGTGGCGGACCCCCTGAACATCCTGGATTGCTCGCCGATCACGGACGGCGCGGCCGCGGCGATTCTCTGTCCGCTCGAGATGGCCGGGAAGCTCTCGGACAAGCCGCCCATCAAGATCCTCTCATCGGCGCACGCGACCGACTCGATAGCGCTGGATTCGCGCGAAGACATCGCGTGGCTCTCGGCCGTCGAGAAGGCAGGAGAGATCGCCTACACGGGCGCGGGGCTTACGCCTTCGGACATCGACTTCGTCGAGGTCCACGACTGCTTCACGATCGCCGAGATCTGTGTGATCGAGGCGCTCGGGTTCTTCGATAGGGGCAAGGGCGGAACCGGCGCCGAGAGCGGCGAGACCGCGATGGGCGGCCGCATTCCGGTGAACCCCTCCGGCGGGCTCAAGTCGAAGGGGCATCCGGTCGGAGCGACGGGCCTCGCCCAGATCGCCGAGGTCACGAAGCAGCTCAGGGGCGGCTTCGGTGAGCGTCAGGTTGAGGGTGCTACGATCGGCATGGCCCAGAACATGGGTGGCACAGGCGGCTCCTGTGTGGTTCACATCCTGGGGTCCGTCTAGGCGGCCGGAGATACCGCGGCTGGGCCGTAGCTCGCGCGCACAGGGTGAGGTGCCGGAGAGCGGCCGGACGTCGCGGGATCGCGAAGACAACACTTCGGAGGATACGAGATGTCGACATCAGCAAGGTACTGGAGGGAAATACCGCAGCGCTACAGGCTCGAAGCTGCGAAGTGCACCTCCTGCGGTAAGCAGTTCTTCCCGCCGAGGCTCGTGTGCAACGGGTGCGGCGGACGGGAATTCGAGGCGACGAAGCTCTCCGACAAGGGCAAGCTCGCCACCTATACGGTGATTCGCATCGCCCCGTCGGACCTCACGCAGCAGGCGCCGTACGCGATCGGCATCGCCGAGTTCGACGGAGGCCTCCGCGTGACGGCTCAGGTCGCCGACGTCGATTTCGACGAGCTCAAGGTAGGTATGCCGGTCCGGATAGAGTTCAGGAGGATCCGCGAGGAAGGCGAAGCGGGCATCCTCTGCTACGGCTACAAGTTCGTTCCGGTGAGGTAGCTTCGCACCCGTCCGGATGCGCCGACACGCGCATCCCCTCGGGCGGGGCGCTCCGCTCGTTCGCCGCCGTGACGCCGCTCGCGCGGCGTGCGACGGCTCACAGCCCGCCTACGAGGATGCGCCGCGCCGGCAGCACCAGGCGGGCGCCGATGGGCCACGCAACGGAGAGGACGTGTAGATGTATCGAATCGAGAGCAAGATCGACACGAAGAGCGCGGCGTTCGCTAGGAACAGCGCCCGAATGCGCGAGATCGTGAGCGAGTTCCGGGAGCGCCTGGAGACCGTCAAGCAGGGC
>JAUWRQ010000173.1 GCA_030610515.1 Candidatus Eiseniibacteriota bacterium
AGGCGGAGGGCAGCACGACGCTCGGGGAGAGAGCGCGGAGCGAGGTGCAGCGCCATCTTGCGGAGTACGAGCCCTCCCGTCTTGCCGATGACGCGAAGAGGGAGCTCGTCGAACTCATGACCGGGGAGGCGAGCCGCCACGGGCTCGACCGGCTGCCGGAGCGGGAGTAGGAAGCACTGGCGGCTGGCGGCTAGAGGGTCAATTGTATGATGAAGCGAGTCATCGATATCTCGCCGGCGGAGGTCGCGCCCACCGAAGAGGGAGTCCTCCGGGCACTCGGTGTCCCACCCGACCAACCGCCCGGTGAGCGCGTGCGGCAGATGCTCGCGGAGGCGCTCGAGGCGTTCCACGCTGAGGCGCAACCACGTGGGGTGTTTGCTGAGATAGATGCGCGCGAGTTCGCCGCGGTGTACGAGGGTGAAGGCGACAACGAAATCCCCTCTCCCCTGGCGGCGATCTTCCCCCGCGCCGAGCGGCTGGCCCTCTTCGCGGCCACCGTCGGCGCGCCGCTCTCCGAGCGCATCGCCGCGCTCTTCGACGAGGGACAGCTCGCACTCGGCGCCACGCTCGATGCCGCCGCGTCAGAGGGAACCGAACTCACAGGAGTCCACCTGGACCGCGTCGCCCTCGATGAGGCGCGCAGGGCAGGCGCGGCCGATGCGGCCACGCGAATCCTGCGTTACAGCCCCGGCTCCTGCGGGTGGAACATCACCGGCCCGCGCGCGCTTTTCGCGGCGCTAGGGCCCGAGGAGATCGGCGTCTCTCTCAACGCAAGTTGCCTCATGGAACCTCTGAAGTCCATCTCCGGCGTGATGGTAATGGGACCCGTGGAAACACATGACTTCTCCAACGACTACGGCTTCTGCGAGGACTGTCGGACGAAGGACTGTAGGAGCCGGATACAGAATCTGAGATGAGCGGGACCGGAAGGAGACCGGAATGGAGATACTGCCTCGGATAGCCGACGAGCTTCAGCGCGGAGAGGACGAGGAGGTCCGCTCGCTCACCGAGTCGGCGCTCGAACAATCGCTCGAGGCCGCGACGATCCTCGAGGAAGCTCTGATCGCGGGAATGCAGGTCGTGGGGGATCGCTTCCGCGTGCACGAGATCTTCCTCCCCGAGGTGCTCCTGGCGGCGAGGGCGATGAACGCGGGGCTCGCCGTTCTGGAGCCTCACCTGGGCAAGGCCGACGTGCCGAGCAGAGGCAAGATCGTCATCGGCACCGTCCAGGGTGACCTTCACGACATCGGCAAGAACCTCGTAGGCATCATGCTGAGCGGCGCTGGGTTCGAGGTCATCGACCTCGGGAAGGACGTTTCCCCCGAGAAGTTCGTCAACACGGCACGCGAGACGGGTGCCAACGTAATAGGTATGTCGGCGCTCCTGACGACGACAATGCCGACCATGAGGAAGGTGGTCGAGCTGCTCAAGGCGGAGGGGCTGGACGGCTCGGTTCGCACGCTCGTCGGCGGGGCGCCGGTAACGGAGGAATACGCCCGCGAGATCGGAGCGGACGGATATGGGTTCGATGCGGCGAGCGCAGTGGAGCGCGTGAAGGCGCTCATGGAGTAGGCATGCGGCCGTTCATGGAACGTGTGAGGAGCGGACCCGTCCTGATCGGGGACGGGGCGATGGGGAGCTTCCTCATGGAACACGGGCTCAAGCCGGGGGATTGCCCCGAGGCGTTCAATCTCTCGCGGCCGGAGGTTCTTCGTGACGTCGCGAGTCGGTATTTCGAGGCGGGTGCGGAGATCGTCCAGACGAACACGTTTGGAGGCTCTGCCCTCAAGCTCGAGGCCTACGGAGTCGACGACAACACCGAGAGGATCAACCGGGCTGCCGCCCTCGCCGTGCGCGAAGTGGTTGGACACCGCGCATATGTGTCAGGCTCCTGCGGGCCGTGCGGGCGGGTGCTCGAACCCTACGGCGACGCGGCTCTGGACGACGTGAGAGAGAGCTTCCAGCGGCAGATGAACGCACTCGTCGAGGCCGGCGTCGATGTGCTGTGCATCGAGACGATGACGGACCTCAACGAGGCCAAGCTGGCCCTGGAGGCGGCGCGCAGCGTGTCGACCGACGTCCCCATCATGGCGACGATGACGTTCGACGCGACTCCGCGCGGGTTCTACACGATCATGGGGGTCGACGTTCCGAGCGCCGCCGAGGGACTCCGGGACGCCGGCGCAGACGTCGTGGGCTCGAACTGCGGAAACGGCATCGAGAGGATGGTGGCCATAGCGCGCGAGTTTCGGGCCTGCACGGACGGTCCGATGATCATCCAGTCGAACGCCGGGCTACCGGAGCTCATTGACGGACGGGTGACATACAACGAGACGCCCGGGTTCATGGCGGAGCACGCTCGCGAACTCCTGGAACTCGGGGTCGAGGTCATCGGCGGCTGCTGCGGCACGACGCCCGAACACACGCGCGCGCTCAAGAGGGCGCTTCGTGCCTCGCCCTCCTGAATCTCCTGACGATCCGCACGCTCAAGGGGAACAAAAGCACTACGAGCGCCACGGCGACGATCGGTACGAGCACCGCCAGGACCGATATGACCAGCGAGCCGCCGAGCTCGCCCGTCGACAGGAGCGGGTTCGCTGCGCCGCCCGTCGTCACCGTGGACGTGCCACGAAGAGCCACGGTCGCCGCCTGAACTGCGGCCGCCACTCCGCCTCCGGCGATCACGGCAAGAGACCACCTGAGGAACGGCGACATGTCACCGACGACTGATGCGGTGACGACCACACCGGCCACAACGGCCGCGGGCGTGGACACGGTGTCCAGGAGGTTGTCGAACCAGGGGATGTAGTAGGCGAGCACCTCGAGCAGCGTCGCGGCGCCGAACGCCGCTATCGCGTAGGGCGTTCCGATCCACTCGAAGCCCGAAGCCAGCGTCACGTGCCCGCTCATTGCGGCGACACTCAGAACCAGAAGGGGCACGAAGACCCTGTAGCCACAGGCGGCTGCCAGCCCCAGTCCGATGAGAATGCTCAGCGTCATTTCCATGATGGTGCTGACCTCCTTGGCGCTGCCGGATCTAGCGCAGCGGAGCGCGGAATGCCTCCGTCACATCCTCAACATCGGACCGGAAATCGTTCCAAGCATCCATCTTGCTCTCCCCCCGTCGCATGTGCCGGAGCAGAACGAGCACCATTCTCTCACCAGCCGGTCCCTCGTCCGAGAGGACGAGGACGGCCGGCACGTACGGCGCGCTCGACAGGGTCGCCTGCCATACCGGCAGGTACGCGCGCACCATCGGCACCAGGCGGGAACCATCGACGACGCTCTCGAAGATGTATGAGGGATCTCGGTCGAAGAAGAACTCGGGAATCACGAGCTTGTCGTGCCCCGGTGAGAACCTGCCCGGCGGCGTCGGCAGCGCGGCTACCTCGGGAGTCACCAACCCGCACATGTCGTAGACGTAGAGATTCGAGTAGTAGCCCACGTTCCCGATGACCGCGCTCACGATCGACTCCCCGCGCCGAGCGTGTCGGGCGAGCGCGAGTCCCGCGGCCTTCCACCGTACGCTGTTATCCCTCATGTGTTTCCACTGCTCCGGCTCGCTCCTGAAAGCGGGGGTGTTGTGTCTGAAGCGCAGCGACGACCGGACCGACGACGGCACGACGTGCAGGTTCCAGACGGGAAGGAGCCCTAGAACAATGATGCTGCCCGCAAGCGTCCAGGCGGCCCAGCGACGCGACTTGGAGGAGCGCTCGCGGACGTGCTGGAGCAGGCAGCCGATCGTGATGGCCATGAACGGCAATCCGGCAACGAGAAGGCGTCCCATCGCCATGAAATCTCCGCCGACGAGGGCCGCGTAGGCCACCGCACCCCAGAACCCGAGCGCCACGGCCGCGCCCAGGCGCCCCCACTTCTTGACGGCCAGTACCGTGCCCGGGACGGCCGCGAGCGCGGCCGGGAAGGTCAGGAAGAACACGGCCACATACTTGAGGCCGCGGACGACGGTCGCGGGCGTGAGCACCCCCTTGACCAGAGCCGTGTTCGCGATGAAGCGACCGTAGTATGCGTGGCGCCACAGCAGGTAGATGGCGACGCCGACAGCGACGGCCAGGAGGGGTGCGCCGTACTCCCTCCCGAATCGCTTCGCTCCCCGCCATCGCGCGAGCGCGGCGCACAGGAACAAGAGCGTCGCCCAGAC
>JAUWRQ010000004.1 GCA_030610515.1 Candidatus Eiseniibacteriota bacterium
AATGTCGATGTTCTCGTCGTAGGGGCGGGCGTCGCGGGCGCCGTGGCGGCAAGGAGAATCGCCGACGCGGGGCATTCCGTTCTTCTGGTCGACAGGCTTCCCGCGGAAGAGGTCGGCCGCAAGATCTGCGGGAACGGGATCTCGGACGACGGGATCAACTCCATCTCCGCATACGCCGAGCCTCCGTCGGGCGCTGAGATCGCCTGGCGGGTCGAGAGCGGCGTCCTGGTGCTCCGGGACGGCAAGACGCGTCTCCCCGTGCCCAAATCCGGCGTTGTTTTGAACCGCCTCGTGCTGGGCCAGCGTCTTCTCGCGGACGCCGTCGAGGCGGGCGCGGTCTTCGCGGGGCGGTGTTCGTGCGCGGGATGGAGCGACCGCGAGGCGAGACGCGTGCGGCTCGACACGGAAGCCGCTGAGCGCCGCGAGGTCACGGCCAAGGTCGTGATCGACGCGTCGGGATACCGCGCGGTCCTTGCGAAGACGGGTGGTCCGCTCAGGCAGGAGACGGTCGGCCGAGAGGAAGTGGGCATAGGGTACCGCGAGATCGTACCCCTGACGAAACCCCTCCCCGAACCCCGCACGGTCATCGTCGATCTGAGTCCTGAGGACGCCCGCGGCGGCTACGCGTGGATCTTCCCTATGAGCGAGCACCTGGCGAACATCGGGATCGGCGCGCCTCTGCACTCCGCCGGGCGCGACCTCCGGGCCGCGTACCGATCGTTCCTCGAAGGCTACCCCGACGTGCACGCCTCCGACCCCGTAGACGCGGGCGCCGGAATGCTGCCGCTCAGGCGACCGCTCGCAACGATGGTCGGAGATGGGTTCATCGCCGTCGGTGACGCCGGCTGCCAGGCAAACCCGCTGCACGGTGGAGGCATGGCGCCCGCGATGGTCGGCGGCGGCATCGCAGGAGACGTCGTGCGGGAGGCGCTCGCGAACGGAGGCGCGTCCGCCGACGCCCTCTGGCGGTACAACGGGATGTTCATGCGCGCGATAGGCGCGGTGCACGCGGGGCACGACTTCCTCCGAAGGCTGCTCTTCTCCCTCACCGAAGAGGAGTTCGACTTCCTGACGCTCGAGCTGACGGGTGCGGACATCCTCATGGAGTTCCTCGATCGGGGCAACGCGAGATTGCCCTTCAGACACGCGTTCCGGGTGCTCGCCGGAGCCGCACGTCGTCCCGGACTGACGTCCCGCTTCCTCCGGGCCGGGCGCCTCATGGAGGACATCCAGGAACTGTTCAACGACTACCCGGACTCGCCGTCCCGATTCGATTCATGGATCGGACGCGTGGAGTACACAACGAGAGCGCTCGACCGGCTAGTAGGAAGGTGAGGACGATGGCGCACCCGCGGATGTCAGCGGTGACGACGAGTCTGTCTGTGAGCTCGGCGGTGGCGATGAGTCTGTCCGTTGTGTTGCTCCTCGGCGGCGCACCTGCCGTCGGCGCGTCCACGGTCCACGTGGATGACCTCGGCGACGGCGCGCGCGGCCGCGGCACCGAGTCCGATCCCTACCGCGACCTCCAGCTCGCCATGGACGCCGCGGCGGACGGCGACACCATCTCGATCCTGCCGGGAACCTACGAGGCCAGGCCTTCGAGCTTCACCGAGGAGCTCTGCGGAAACTGCGAGGAGCACAAGACCGCCGTCTCGGCGACGCGTGGGTTCTACGTCGGTGGTAAGTCGTTGACGCTCGCGGGGAGTGGAGCCACCGAGACGACCCTCGTCACCAACGCCGGCTACGGCATCTTCTTCGAGGACTCCCAGCGCTCGAGCATCACTGCCCTCAGAATCACCGGCGGCAGGCGTGACGCCGACGGGATGGCGACCGACGCAGGCGTGGTCGCGCGGAGGAGCCATGTCACGATCGCCGGCGTCGACATCAGCGACAACGACGGTCGTCACGACGACGTCGTGGTGGGGATATGCGGCGTGATAGGGCGCGAGGGCGCGGAGCTCCTCGTGACGGAGTGTACCATCACGAACAACGGATGGGACGGCATCGCGCTCTACAGGGGAGCGACCGCCTACATCGCGGACAACACGATCTCCGTGGGACGAGGGGCGGGAATAGGCGTCACCTGGGACGCCTCCGCGGTCGTCCTTCGCAACCGGATCTCCGGCTACTGGAAGGGCATCGGGAGCTTCGGAAGCTCCACGGTCGTAGTGCGCAACAACGAGGTTTTCGATAATCTCGGATGGGGTCTCGTCGCCACCGGTACGTCGTCGATGGAGGCCTCGAACAACGTCGTGACACGGAACGGGAACTGCGGCGTCGCCCTCTGGAGCGAGGACGCGATACTCGTTCTCTCGAGGAACATCATCACCGAGAACGGCTGGCGCGACGAGTGGGTCTGTCCGCGCGTGGGCGTCTGGCTGAACGGCGACGCGGCGAACCTCGACGCGCGCTTCAACGACGTCTGGGGAAACGTGGAGGGCGACTACCACGACATGGATGAGCTGACGGGTTCGAACGGGAACATCTCTCTCGATCCGCAGTTCGCCGACAGCCTCGACTTCCACCTCCTACCCGGTTCGCCGTGCCTCGGGGCGGGCGGCCCCTCCGCCGCGGACCCTGACGGCGGCCCATCTGACATGGGCTCGCACCGGGGACCCGAGGCCCGAAGGAGCGCGAAGCCATCCGCGAGACCGCACGAATAGGGGTTCTGGCGGGAGTTCTAGCCCGGGATTCTCGCCTGCGGATGCGCCGCAGGTTTCTCTTGACTGCCGACGCAACGAGGGGGAGAATGGTTATGAGGTTAGGTAGTGGCTAGGGAGCGTGCGCGTCTTGCACGTTCGCGGATGTAAGTCGTTATCTGCCTTGCTTTCTGATGACAAAACAAGAGGTGCATTGAACAGGAGTCACAGCGCAGGGAGGTGTTCCATGAAGCACCTGTTCGCGTTTGGGATCGTCCTCGTGATGGTGTTCGGCGCCGCCACGGCGTCCGGCAGCGTCCTTCTCTACGAGGACTTCGAGGGCTCGCTCGACGACTGGTACCACATCACCGGCGATTTCTGGCACGTCGAGGACTACCGATCGTACAGCGGCAACAACAGCATGGCGTACAACTGGGGCGACCCGTGGTACGACTACTGGACGGGCGACGACCCGAACTACGGCATCCTCATGTCCGCCGCGATCGATGTCTCGGGGTCGAGCTACGTCAACTTCGAGTTCGCATCGTGGCTCGAGACGGAGAACGGTCCCGGGGGCTTCAACGACTACTACTGGGACATCGCGAGGGTCGAACTCTATGATGTCAACTTCAACCACTACTACACGTTCGATCCGGACATCAATCACTTCGACCATTCCACCTGGAACTACCTCTACGGGTTCGACATCAAGCCGATGCTCGACGGCTACGGCCTCTCGGAGTTCCGCTTCGGCTTCTACTTCGACACCGTGGACGGTTTGAGCAACGAGTATGAGGGCTGGTACCTCGACGACCTCTACGTCTACGACAATGAGACCCCGCCGATCCCTGAGCCTTCGACCTGGCTCCTCTTGAGCACGGGTCTCCTGGGTGTTGTGCCGATCGCGAGAAGGAAGTTCCGCCGCTAGGCCAGGGCGCGCACATCGAGACACGAAGGCGGGGGCCAGTCGCCCCCGCCTTTTCTTGTGCCCTGGTCCGGGTGACCGTCCAGGTAGGCGAGAGTGCGAAACGGCTCAGGGAACCGGGCGGACATGAGAAAAGGGCGGGAGCCATCGCTCCCGCCCTTCAAACTTGCATCGTAGGTGCTTCGCTCGCTCTGTAGGTCTCCTGCCGCGTCGCCCCAACCGGGCGACCGACGCACTACCCGCTGCGCCTGCGGATCACCGCGATGGTCCCGAGAAGACCGCTTCCGAGGAGGAGTATCGTGGAGGGCTCGGGGATCGGCGGCGGTCCCGTATCGGGAACGAGCAGATGACCCTGCTCTGGTCCGTCGTGGAATGCCGTCATCGGGTCGGCAGCGGCGAAGCCCGCGTTCCACGCCGCGTTCCAGATCGGCGTCCCCGGAATCTTCCCGTCCTTCGCGTAGAAGTCACCCCACATCGGCGGACGCCAGGCGTCGAACTCGATCATGGTCGCGTTGCCCCACGCCTCGTCGAACTTGATGCCGAACACGCCGCCCGGCATTCCAGGGTTGCCGTTCCCCTCGTTGAAGTCATTGAGCTCCAACACGGCGAAGTCGCCGTTCGCGTTGAAGATGTCGTTCGCGGTGAAGGTAGGCGACACCTCGAAGATCATGTGGCTCGTCTCCCCGCCGGGATGCGAGAACTCGTACTTGTAGTGCCAGGAGCCGTCCATGTTGTCGGTCACCCACCACTCGAGCGCCGCCGGCCCCGGGATGATCCACTCGCCCGTGCCGAGCATTCCCCCGCTCGTACTCGAGAGGATTCCCGTGTACGCCGCAGCGAGCCCAGGCACCATCAGAAGCCCAACGGCGAGCGCCGCCACGAACAGGCGTGTTCCCTTGCGCTGTCTCATCATCGGTGTCTCCTCTTAAGGAGGATGCCCTCCAGCATCGTTACAATTCACTCTCAGCCACATTATCGCACCGCCTCGCCTTGTTGTCAAGCTCCATTATGGCTGTGATATCGTGGCGAGGGTCCGGACGCACCGACCGGGGAGCCCGGCCGCGGGAACATGCCCACAGAACGGGCCTTTTCGCCGACCGCTACTGCTCGTACTGGAGCTGGTAGAGCGTGTAGTAGTACCCGCGCTTCGCGAGAAGCTCCTGGTGGGTGCCTTCCTCGCGTATCTTGCCCTTGTGCATCACGAGGATCTTGTCGGCGTGCTGGATCGTGGAGAGACGGTGAGCTATGACGATGGAGGTCCTCCCCTCCATCAGGCGCAGGAGCGCATCCTGGATGAGGTGCTCGGTCTCGGTGTCGATGTTCGACGTCGCTTCGTCCAGTATGAGGATCTTCGGGTCGAACGCGAGCGCGCGGGCGAAAGCCAGGAGCTGGCGCTGACCGGTCGAAAGCGTCGCTCCGCGTTCGTGGACCTCCTCATCGTACGCGCCCGACAGTTTTTCGATGAATGCGTCCGCGTGGACGTGCCTAGCCACTTCGCGCAGGCGCTCGTCGGAGACGCCGTCGTTCCCGAGTCTGATGTTCCCCTTGATGTCGCCCGCGAACACGAAGACATCCTGCATGACGAGCCCTAGGTTCGAGCGGAGGAACGACTTCTTCATGTCCCGGATGTCGACGCCGTCGAGGGTGATGCTGCCTTCCTGGATGTCGTAGAACCTCTCGATGAGACTGATGATCGAGGTCTTGCCCGCGCCGGTCGCCCCCACGATGGCCACGGTCTCCCCGGGCTCCACCGTGAAGGACACGTCGCGCAGCACGTCATCGCTTCCGCCGTACGAAAACGTCACCCCTTCGAACGCGATCCTCCCCTTCACTTCCTCGAGCCGTTTCGGAGAGTCAGTCTCAGGAACGATCTGCTCGTTGTCCAGGAGCAGGAAGATGCGCTCCGACGACGCCATTGCCTGCTGCATCGTCCCATACTGCTCGGCCAGGTTCCGGATGGGGCGAAAGAACATCTGGACGTATGAGAGAAACGCGACGAGCGTTCCGAGGGACAGTGTCGACCTGACGACCTTCCCTCCCCCGTACCAGATGACGAGCGCGATGGCCACGGCGCTCGCCAGCTCCATGAGCGGCATGAACGACGCGAACACTCTGATCTGGCGCATCGCCGCGAGGAAATTGTCGTGGTTGATCACGCCGAAGCGCCTGTAGCTCTCCGGCTCCCTGCGGAAGATCTGCGTGACGCGCATGCCGCTGATGTTCTCCTGAAGAGACGCGTTGATCCTCGCGACCCTGATCCTGACCTCTCGGAAGGCGTCCCGGATCCTGACACTGAACACGGCCGTGGCCCAGGCCATGAACGGGAGGATGGCGAAGCTCACGAGCGCCAAGCGCCAGTTCAGCTTCAGGAGAAGGATGACGACGCCCACGAGGATGAACATGTCCCGGAGCAGCATGATCACGATGGACGTGAACATCTCGTGCAGAACCTCGACGTCGTTGGTTGCCCTCGTGACGAGCCTGCCGACCGGGTTCTTGTCGAAGAACGAGAGAGACAGGCTTTGCACGTGCCGAAGGACCTTCATCCGGATGTCGTACATCACCTTCTGGGACGTGAGCTCCATCATATTGATCTGGAGCACCGTGAGCCCGAACGACACCGCCATGATCGCAACCATGAGGAGCGCGATGCGGGCGACACCGCGGAAGTCGTCCTCTCTCATCATCCAGCGTTGGTCCCCCGAGAGCTCTCTGAACCGATCAGTCGAGATGACGATCCGCCCGCCGGCCTTAGGGAACGAAGATGTGTCAAGTCCGGCGCGCGACGACGCGTCGGCGTCCGCCAGATAGTAGTACGCCTCGCCGACGAGACCTTCGTCGGTGGCTCTCATAACCTCTCTCGGGTCGTAGCTCGACAGGACCCTCGACGCAATCACGTAGCGGGCGGCGGCACCGGGACCGCCCAGATCGGCATCCGCCCCCGTGTCGGAAGCCACGCCCGACTCCTCGGGTGCGCGCGTGTCGACGGTGGCGCCTGGCTCGGAAGGAACTTCCGCGTCGATGGGAACGAGATCGGCGGCGTGGTCGCGCAGGAACGCGGCGGCGAACTCCGATGGGCTCTCCCCGATCTCCACGATCCGACTCGTCGCAACGATGTAGTCGTCGATGGCGATCCTGGTAATGAAGGGAAGCGCCAGCTCCCCGCCCGCGACGAACACGAGGATGACGACCGCCACCGCCACGTACTTGCGGTAGGGCCGGACGTACGTGAGCAAGCGGCGCACCAGGCGCCCGTCGTACGGCTTCCCCAGGGTCTCTTCGTCGTGGTAGTCGTAGGCCATCGCTACTCCGTGCCGTCGGACCTGTCCATCGCAGCCTCGAGGAGCTGCCGCTCGTAGATGGTCTGGTAGAGACCTCCGAGAGCGACCAATTCGTCGTGCGTCCCCCGCTCGGTCACACGACCTTCATCGAACACGATGATCTCGTCGGCGTGCCTTATCGATGAGATCCTGTGGGAGACGATGATGCTCGTCCTGCCCTTGAGCGCGCCTTTGAGCTCATTCTGAATGCGCTCCTCGGTCGCCGTATCGACCGAGGACAGCGCGTCGTCGAGGACCACGACTGCCGGGTCGACCAGAAGCGCCCGCGCGATGGCGATGCGCTGCTTCTGTCCACCAGAGAGCGTGACGCCGCGCTCGCCGACGAGCGTGTCCATGCCCTCAGGAAACGACTCGATCTCCTCGAGCATCCCCGCCACATGGGCCGCCGCCCTGATCCTGTCGCCGGAGGCGTCGGGGGCGCCGAACCGTATGTTCTCCCGGATCGTGTCGGAGAAGAGGAACGTGTCCTGCGGGACGTAGCCGATGCCACCCCGGAGGGACGAGAGCGTCAGCCCACAGACGTCGTGACCGTCCAGAAGAACGGCCCCCTCCGTGGGCTCGTGAATGCGGAGGAGCAGATTGATGAGCGTGCTCTTCCCCGAACCCGTGCGGCCAAGCACGCCTAGCGTGGCGCCGGCTGGGACGACGACGTTCACGTCCTGGAGCGCTGGCTCGATGCCCCCCTCATATGAGAACGTGACGTCTCTGAACTCGACCTCGCCCCGCACATCCACGAGGTCCCACGCCCCTTCCCTGTCCGCGATCTCGGGGTCCGTCTCGAGGATCTTGTTGATGTGCCCCATCGATGCGGCGCCTCGCTGCATGACGTTGACGACCCATCCCATCGCGATCATGGGCCAGGTCAGAATGCCCAGGTAGCTCATGAAGGCAACGAGGTCTCCCGTCGTGATCGAGCCGACCATGACCTGGCGGCCGCCGAAAAAGATGACGATGACCACGCTCATGCTCGAGAGGAGCATGATGAACGGGAAGAACGCTCCCCAGATTCGAACGAGGTGGACGTTCTTCCGGACGTACTTCTGTCCGACGTCGGCCAGGCGCCGAAGTTCGTGTTCCTCCTGCGCGTACGCCTTGACGACCCGGATCCCTGCGATGCTCTCGCGGACTCTCTCCGTCAAGTCGGAGAACGTCTCCTGCACGCGCTCGAACCGTTGGTGCAGGAGTCTGCCTGCCCTCAGGGTGAAGAGCGCGATGACGGGCATCGGGACGAGTGCCAGCAACGTGAGGCGAACGTTCAGGACCAGCATGAACCCGATCGTCGCGAGTCCCAGGATGACCGCGTCGGTCGCGGCAACGATCCCGATCCCCGAGGCCATTCGGACGGCGTTCAGGTCGTTCGTCGCGTGCGCCATCAGGTCGCCGGTCTTCGTCACCGCGTAGTATCCGGCGGACAGCTTCTGAAGATGTCGGAAGAGCCTGTTGCGCAGGTCCTCCTCGATGTGGCGCGAGGTACCGATGATGAGAAACCGCCAGAGGAACCGGAGCACCGATATGGCGAGCGCGAGCCCGCAGATCATGAGGGCGTACTCGCCGAGCGTCTCCCTGCCGATCCCGCCGGCCGTCAGGTCGTCGACGGCCCTCTTGATGATGCGCGGGATGAAAAGCTGCATGCCGTCGACGGAGAGAAGACACACGAGGCCCAGGGCGACGGCGGCCCGATACTGCGTGAAATGGCCGATGAGGGTCTTGAGGTTGCGGAGGCCGCCCGTGGCCTTCTGGTCTGTCTCGAGTGCGGACATGAACGGAACCTGTGCAGGTACGCAGAAGCGCCCGCGCCCCCGGTGGGCGCGGACGGCAGGAGTGACGCAGAGCGCCAGCCTGTCTGGTTTCCGGCGATTCTAACGGGGTGGATGCGGGTCGTCAAGAATCCGGCGGAGTTTCCGGGCAGGGGCACGCGCGCAGCCCAAAGGGCCGGACGGATCTCAGCACGTGAGCGCCGGGACACGCGGACCTCAGCACGTGAGCGCCGGGGTCGGGCACGCATCCCCCCGGCAGACAGAGAGGGGAAGCCCTTGGGCCCGCTCGCGCGGACACGCCAAGCTCCCCCTCTACCGCCGATAGGGAACTGCCGAAGTGAGCAGCCCCCGGCCTCCGAAGAGACCCTCTCGAGGAACCGCCAGCCGCAGTGCCAACTCCACCCTGTCTTTCAGGCAGGGCACCAACAGCGACACCAATACAACAAAGCGCGCGATGTTGTCAATAGAAAACCGGCTCTGGGTCAGGAACGCGAGACCGCTGTTGGATCAGTTGTCGTCGTGCGAGGCGGGATCGCGTGGGCCAAGAGCGGGCGAGCCGGGGTCAAGCGGGTCGGGGACGGACGTGCTGGAGTCGAGTGCGTCATCGTCCGGCGTGCCGACGCCGGCCGCCTCGTCGTTGAGCCGAACCTCGTAGGCGTCGTAGAAGATGTGGCGAGTCCCGTGTCGCGTCACGAGCAACTTCACCTCGGCCTCGCCCGTGTGACGCCTCACGAACCAGATCCCTCCAGGGCCTGGAAGGAAGGCCTTGTCGAGTGTCACCTTGACAGCGGGGAACGGCGGGTCGGCCACGGTACCGATGATGCGCACCGGACCGGGCGTCTCGACCGATATCCATATCGTGCCATCGAAGTGGTCGGCGTCCCGGGTGGTGGCTTCGAGCGCCACCCTGTGACAAGCGTGATCCTCCTTCTCCTCAACGCCCAGGTATTCGACCGCGTAGTCGGCGGTGTCGACCACGGGGCCCACGAGGCTCATGAGCGTGTATCGTCCCAAGAGGTGGGAAACGCCTGAGAGCGTCACTTCTCGCTCCATGCCCCCCTCGCGGGAGTAGGACAGCACGGCTCGAGCCCGCTTCGTGGAGCCATCAGCCTGCGGCTCAAAGATCATCTGCTCGACTCTCAAGCTCTCGACGGCGACGAGCGCTCCCTCGATCCCATCGTTGTATTCGCACAGGAGTGCTGCGAGGTCGACCGCGCCGACGTTGTCGTACGCGTCCTCCACACCACCCGTGACCGCGACGTCGGCGGCGCCATCGGCGACGTCCGCCGCGTGGGCTGTGCACGCCGCAAGAAGCAGCACCGCAAGGACCCGCACCACACGAACACTGAACAAGGCATCTACCTCCGCGTCGAAGCTCCCAGAGACTGTATCGGCGCGCGACAGAGAATGTCAAGCCGGACCGACCGTCTGCCGCGCGCCCCGGAGAAACGCCATCGCTTCGCGGGTTGACGAAGCACCGGACGCCGCTCCATACTCTGACACCGCCCGCCCAGGCGAACGTCCGGTCCCGCCGGCGGACGGACTCGGTCCGAGCGAGGAGCGCCGCTTGAACAAGAGCATGGCCGCACGCACTGCCTTCATCTGCTTCGCCTTCCTGAGCGTCGTCCCGACCCCAGCGGGTGCGGGCACGGTCATCGACCTGTCCGAGACCTCCGTCCCCACGGTCCTGGGCGGCTCTCCAGGAGACCGCCTCGGCCAGGGACTCGCCGGCGGCGACCTCGATGGCGACGGTCTTACGGAACTCGCCGTCGCCGCGCCCGGACGCGACTCTCACGACGGAAGGCCCGACGTGGGCGTCGTGTACATCCTCGACGCCGACGTCGTCTCGTCTCTCGGGCGTGCCGCGCCGGCCGAATCGGTGGCGTCCATCTCGATACTCGGAGCACACGCGCGTGAGCGAGTCGGTGAAACCCTGCTCGTCTCGGACTTGAACGGCGACGGCTCCCATGACCTCGTGGTCGGCGCGCCGAGCTCGGGTGAAGACGACCTCATGTACTCGGGTCGCCTGTACGTTTTTCTCGGCCCGCTCGCTCCCGGAGCGCACCTGCGCTGCGAGGATGCGGACGTCGTGATTCGCGGCGCCCGCGCCGGAGATCGGCTGGGCTCCTCACTCGCGGTCGCCGATGTCGACGGCGACGGTGCGAACGAACTTCTCGTATCGGCGTTCAGGGCGGCCGACGCGTCCGGCGTCCGCGCCGGCTCCGTCTACATTCTTCGAGCGAACTCGTTCTCGAGCGACCGACGTGTGCGAGCCGTTACTGAGCTCGCGGTGTCGGAGTTCAGAGGAGAGCGCGACGGAGATGGGCTTCGCGGAATCGCGGTCCAGCGTACGGTCGGAGATGCGCCGCCGACGCTGGCCCTGGGCGCGTGTCATGCGGATGGTCCGGGAAACTCGTCCGTGGATGCAGGGAGAATCTACCTCGTGCGAGGTGACGAGGTCGGGTTCCTGCCTCTGCGCTCGGCTGTCGAGATGGGCGCGCCCATGGTATTCGGTCCACATCCTCGTGCGTTCCTCGGAAGGTCGATTTCGTGCGGAGACATCGACGGGGATGGAGTGGACGACATCGCCGTTTCGGCCTATGCGTCCCGCCTCAAGAAGCGGAAGCCCGATGCTTCCGGAGAGGTCTTCATCATCTTCGGTGCCGACGCGAGCCCGCCGAACATACTCGACCTCGCCACGGCCGAGGTGCCGCGGTTCACGAGCGCCGCTAGGTGGGATCTCTTTGGACTGCCGGTTCTCGTGCGCGACCTGAATGTGGACGGGGCCGCCGACCTGATCGTCGCGAGCCAGTTCGCCGATTCCAACGACGGCGAGCGTCAGCGGTGTGGGAAGGTACATCTCTTCCGGGGCGGACTTCGCTCCGTCGTGGAGGCAAAGGCAGGCAAGGCCGACCTTGCGGACGTGACGATCGTGGGCGCCCAGGCCTTCGACGCGATCGGGAGCGCGCTGTCGATCGCTCAGGTGACGGGAGAGGATGCTGACCTCGTCGTGGGAGCGTCGGACGCGCCCGACGAGGAGGGTGGGGCGGCCGCGGGAAAGATCCACATCATCCCGAGCCGCTTGCTCAGCGCACGCTAGAAGATCTCGACGACGTCTCCGGGCCCAAGACCGTGTTCGAGCCCCACCTCCTGGCCGGGAAAAGCCGCCGAGTCTCCCCAGACCTTAGCCTTCCTGGCCCGGCCGGCGAGTTCGTGGTGAATGGCGTCTGCCAGATCCCGGACCGTCGAACCCTCGGGCACGGCGTAGGCGACTGGCTCGTCGGGCGACGACGGGTCCCTGGCCGTAACGACGATCTTACCGAGGAGCCCGCAGAGCACCTCCACCACTGATGTCCGGGAATCCGTCTCGAGAGGATGCCCCGCGACGAACGCACCGGGTACGAGTGCCCGGAGCGCGTCGAGTTCCCCCTCTCCAGCCACATCGACTCTCGTCCCGACTACGATCGCCCCGCGGGGAGCGAGAGCGTTCACGCGCCGCGTTCCGCTCTCGCGAGCGTCCGACTCGAGATCGGCGTCCTCCTCGCAAGCAGCTCGGTCGGCGCTCTCGCCCGTAGC
>JAUWRQ010000091.1 GCA_030610515.1 Candidatus Eiseniibacteriota bacterium
AAGAAGAAAGGTCAAACGCCCGTCGCCGGAGGACACCACGGCCGCAGGTCGGGACTTGAACCGCTACCGGGACCAGGACGGCCACTGGTCCGCGCCCGGGCTGTCTGTGATTCTCTGCGGGGAGCCACCATCAGATGTCATGATGTAGATCTCGAGATCACCGTCCCGGTTGCTGGCGAAGGCGATGAACTCGCCATCCGGCGACCAGCACGGCATCGTGTCTACGCTGTCGTTGATCGTCAGTTGCACGAGCCCCCCACCGTCGGCGTTGACGACGTAGATCTCCTCATCTCCGTCCCTTTCGGACGTGAAGACGATCCTGCTGCCGCCCGGTGACCACTCGGGATTGAAGTCTGCACCGGCGCTGCCTGCGATCATCACGAGGTTCGAGCCGTCGGAGTCCATAGTGTACAGGTCCGCATCGCTTTCGAGATCAGTAGTGAGCACGATCTGTGAGTCGTCCGGCGACCAGTCCGGCTCATACTCAGCACTCGCCAGGTCCGTGATTCTCACGGGACCCGTACCGTCGGCGTTCATCGTGTAGATATCCCAGGTCCCGTCCCGGTCGGTGTTGAACGCGATCACGGACGCGTCACTGTTCCAGGCCGGAGTGTCCTCGCCGGCCCCGTTGTCCGTCAGTTGGAGCTTGTCGCTGCCACTGACGTCCATGGTCCAGATCTCCCGGCCCGCGTCGCTCCCGCTGACGTAGACGATGCTCTCGCCGTCGGGCGAGACGTCGGGAGACGATTCGCTAGCGTTGTTGTCGGTCAGCTTCTGCAGCTGGCTTCCGTCCACGTCCATGCTGTAGATCTCGTTGCCTCCATCGCGGCCAGAGACGAACACGATGATCCCCGACGGCTGCGGGTCGTCTCCCGGGCTGGACGGACTGCTGGAGCAGCCGGCGAGCGCGGTCAGGCAGGCGAGCACGATCGCAGCGGGCACCGTTCGCATATCTCCACCTCCTCCACAGGCTGAGCCGGCCGGGTCGCCGCCGTTGCTGGTGATCGGAGCGACAGTGCGGTCTGGACGAGACCACGCTACACCGAATCCCGCCGCGCCGGCAAGGGAACACTGGACCGAGCGCCTGCGGATGGCGGCTCCGCCGCGTCTATTGTAGTTGCGAGCCCGACGGGCGCGGAGTATCCATCGGGGAGATATCACAAGGGACCCGCGTGCGCGGGTCCCTTGTGATATGGCGTCCCCTGGTGGACGTCATTCGAAGTCTGGAGTTCCCGCGCTGCGAGCGCGGGAGCGGGACCCGCACGAGCCGTCACGAGGGACCCGCTTCCCGCTCATCCAGACAGCCCCCCTCGCGAGGGCAGCCAGGCCAAACAACCCGCACGCGGCGAGCGCGATGATCTGGTTCGTGGGGAGGTCCCGGCTCACCGAGAGATAGAGACCGACGGATGTCGCGATCAGCGACATGACCACCGCCGTCAGCACCACACGCATCATCCGCCGGTGGAGAAGGAGCGCGGCGGTCGGGGTTACGACGAGGTAGCAGAATACCAGGAGGGCGCCTGCCGCCTTCGACGACGCGGCAACGACGAGTCCCAGGGCGAAGAAGAAGAGGAGTTCCCAGAGGACGACGCGCAGCCCGAGCACTCGCGCGCCCTCGCGATCGAGGAAGGTGTAGAGGATGGGCCTGAAGAAGACCAGGAGACACACGAAGCTCGGAACAAGTGTGAACAGGATGATCCTCAGGTCCTGAGGCGAGGTGAGAATGAGATCTCCGTAGAGGAGGGCCCTCACCTCGTGGAGCCCGAACCCGCTCCTTGCGACAAGGAGGATACTCGCCGACGACGCGAAGACGAAGACCACACCGAGGATCGCATCGCGCGGGACGCGCTGGAGTTCGAACGGCCGTGCGAGGATGGCTACGACAGCGGTCGTGAGAAGCCCGGCGCCGAGAAACGGGTGAAAACCCCACGTTAGTCCGCACGCGATGCCGAGCGCAGCCACCTCGGAGAGCGCGATCCCGATGAAGACGACTCGCTTCAGGATCACGAAGACGCCCATGATCGAGGCAACGACCGCGATCACCATTCCGGCGACGATCGGGGCGGTGAACATTCCGAAGAGGAGTCGGAGGTTGTCAGCCATTCGCGTGCACCTCCCCCACCCCGACCGGTGCGCGGAACGAAGTCAACTCCGACCGCGCCACCAGCCGGACCTCTCCGTGGTTCACCACGGCGATCGTGTCCGCGGCCGCCGTGGCGTCGTCGAGGCCATGGTGTGCGAAGAGGATCGTCCTGCCCTCGGTGCGGTTCATCCGCACGAGGTGTTCGAGGATCTCCGCCTCGGTCTCCACATCGAGCTCCGTGGTCGGCTCGACGAGGACAAGTACCTCGGCCCGCGTCATGAACGCCCGGGCCAGGAGCGCCTTCTGCTTCATCCCGCCTGAGAGTTCCCCGAATGTCTTCGTGCTGTGCTGCGCGAGCCCGAGATCCGCGAGGATCGCGTCCATCGTCTCGCGCTGATCGCGGTCGGGCTTCCTCCAGGGACCGTTCGCCGGGTAGAGCCCCATCGCCACGATCTCGGTGAGCGTCACCGGGTAGAGCGGGTCGATCCTCCGGTGCTGCGGGACATACGCGGGCGGTGAATCGGCAAAAGGGGTGACGACGCGCCCGCGCCGGGGCTCGACCAGCCCTAGGATCGCCCGGAGGAGCGTGGTCTTCCCCGCGCCGTTCGGTCCGATGAACGGCAGGAACATGCCGCGAGGAATCTCGAGGGTCAGATCACGGAGCACGATCTCGTTCCCGTAACCGACTGTCAGGTTCTCACAGCGGATGATGGGGTTGCCTGCCTGCATCGTCATCTGTCTCCTCCGGACACCTGTTCGCCGAGAACCCGGGCCAGAGCAGCGACAGCGTTGTCGAGCATTGCGGCGTAGCTGTCGACGCCGGGCTCGCCGCCAGTTGCGTTCGGGATCATGAGGACCTGTGCATCCGATCGGTCGGCGACGAAGTCCGCCGCGCGACGGCCGTAGTACGGCTCGACCAGGATCGCCTCCGCGTCGCGCTCGTTAGCCACCTTCACCACCTCCCTCAGGTGCTTCGAACTTGGGGGAATGCCTGGAAGCGGCTCGAGCTCAGCCACGAGCGCGAGCCCGAATCGCTCAAGGAGGTAGTTCCAGCTCCTGTGATGGCTGATGACGGCCTTCCCAGCATGCGGGAGCAGCAGCGCGTACCACCCTCCGGCGGGGATTCCCCGAGAGGCGAGCTCGTCCTCCAGGGTCCCCGAAATCTGCAGCCCCCAAACCTCGTCGCCGCCGAGTTCAGCGACGACCTCCTCACCGAACATGGCTGCATCGAGCTCGCGCGTGAACTCGCCGAGCCCGAGAGCGTAGTCGTCCGCGTGATCGGGGTCGATCTCCTGAAGCCGCTCGGCGATCTCCTCGGCGATGATCCTCCCGTTCAGCGGATCGAGCCAGCAGTGCGGGTTCCCGGACGGGTGCACGTCCCCCATCGAGCGGTCGACCCTGCCCGTGGGAACGTCGAGGCGGACGACGCGAGCGGATACATCCAGATGACCGGGTGCGCCGACCTGGATTCTTCTGTTGCGCGACGCCTCCAGAATCACAGGCTCGTAGCCGATCTCGAGTTCCATCCCGATCTGAATCCACAGGTCGGCCCCTCGGGCCTTCGTGATGTGGCTCGGCCTGGCCTGAAGGAAGTGCGGGTCGCGCGTGCCGTTCTGGAGGCTCTGCACCGAGACGTTCGCGCCTCCGATCGTCTCGGTGATCGACGCCAGATCCGTCGTCGTCGTGATGATGTCCAGAGCAGCAGCCGCTGGCGAGGCACCAAGTGCGGCGGCAAGAGCGAGCCCCGCGACCACGACACACGAGGAGCAGTGAAGAAGCGTGTTGTGTGACATCTCTCGGTCAGACTCCCTTCGCCCTTCGGGCTAGAACCTGTGGGCTCCGTGGACACCCAGAGAAACCTGAAGCTCCACTTCTACACCCCACACGTCCTGTTCGCCCTCGTGCGTCTGGTAGGTTCCCCGGGAGACCTCGAGACGCATCCGCGAGTACTCGGTGTACGTGAAGTCGGTCATGAACGTGAGGCGGTTGCTCGCGCCGGGGTCGTCGACGTCGCCGTCGGGATACTCGGTGCGATTGGTGAGACCCGCCTGCTCCCACCGGAGGCCGAGCCTCCATCGTGAGGCGAACCCGTAGACGGCCTGGACGTAGTAGCCGTCCTGTTCCTTCCGGAGGCCGCTTCCCTCAAGGTCGGGCTCGTGCTCGTGCAGCACAAGCGTGAGACCCGAGGTCCGCAGGTAGTACTCCGCCTGCACCGTGACATCGCCTCTCCCGTAGGAAACCTCAGAATCGTACTTGTAGACGAGGTCGCCGCCCCAGAACGAGGCGTCACCGTCGAGCCAGTGGTCGGCGTCTCCATCGCCGCTCTCGTCGTGGGCCTCCTGGCGCCTGCCCGTACCGTAGCTGGCGCCGATCTGCAGGGCGTGGGTGTCGCCGAGCGGCGGAGCGTACTTGACCCAGCCGATGGCCGCGCGGGGCCGGTTCAGCTTCTCGACCGGCTCCTCCCCGAGATACGGCCACAGGAGTTCGTTGCTTCCCTCGAACACCTCTCCTCCGAGGAGGAGGTAGTGTGAAGTCGGCGCGAGCCACGAGAGCTGGACACCCACATCGTTGACACCGTGGGGCCCGAAGAGAAGCAGGTTGACGAGCGGGTCGCTCACGAAGTCCCAGTAGTGCTTGTGTTGAGGATTAAGGCGCCCGAAGTCCGAGAAGAACTTCCCGAAGCGAAAAGCGAAGCTCCATGGGAGCGTCGGCGCGTTGATGGCCGCTTCCTCGAGTTCCGCGCCGCCGCGGTCGACGGCCACGATCGCGTGCGCCTTGAACGCGGGGTCGACGCGACCGCTCAGGACGAGTTCCAGGTGCCGCAGATTGAAGCCCTGCGCAGGAGCGCCCCCGTGAGCGTGCCCGTGATCGTGCTGTCTGTCTTCGTCCCCGTGCCCGTGCGCCTCTCCGAACCCCTCGAGCTCGGACAGGATGACGGCCAGCCCTTCCTCGGAGTTGTCGTAATGGTAGAAGCCGTCGATGTCGACGGAGATGTCGGGGTTCATGTTCTCATCGGATCCCTCGAACGACGACATCGAACCGCTCGGCACCTGGGCGGCGGCCACCCCCCAGCCCACCACGGACGCGAGCGCGATGAGTACCGCAAGATTGGACGATCTCATGCATACCTCCTCGAAGGGATGTGGGCAGTCCCTCCCCCAGAGGTGTCATGCGGCGCTGCGCGCGATACGGGCCGATGCGCCCGGTGCGCCGCCGTGCCGGTGTGTCTTGAGGAGGAAGGGAATCACATCGCGAAGGAAGGCGGAGCGCGTCCGGGTGGTGTGGTCGGTGTGAAGAGGGGAATCGAACTCGCCTCCGGGGACGGCTGGGCGAGCACGACCGAAACGGGACGAGGAACTGACAGGACTCCGTGAGCGCCCGACTTGTCCGTCGAGAGGAGTTGGCAGGCCGCACACTGGCTCGTGTCGCCGCTCCGGGATCTCGCGTCGGAGAGCGGCGCCCCGGAGTGCGGGGAACTCAGGCAGGCGCCCCACGGCAATGACGAAACACCGTGTGAGTCGGCCAGATCGCAGGTGTGGCAGAGATGAGCAGCCGGCGCCAGGGCCAGAAGGAGCAGACCGAGACAGAGCACAGCACCGCGCGCGGGCATCGATGTAGGCTGTCGTGTCAACATGATACCACCTTGGACGTCCCTGCCAGTGGGAAGCGGC